>JAXDCU010000086.1:0-5432 GCA_034677645.1 Verrucomicrobiia bacterium | reverse complement strand
CGCGAGCCGCCAAGGAAGAAGTGGGTGAATGGTGCGGGGCTTGCCAGAACACAGTGGCGCATGAACGCCGGTCCGTACACGCGGTCGCGCAGTCGAGCGCCTTGTCGGTTCAGGCACCAGATCAACGGCATGCCGTCCGGCACGAAGAAGTCGAATTGACAAGTAATGTCGCGGAACAGCTCATCGTGCCGCCGCATGGTGACGATCTGGGTGTTGGTGAAATCCACGGCCGCCGGCGCAGCGTTCCGCGTGAGTTCCTGGCAGCGCTTGGTAAGCTTGGCATAGGTAGTGCATTCCAGCGGCGTGCCCAGAACACCGAGGCGCTCAGGTCCCGCGGGCGCATTTGGCCCGCCGCAATGGTCGTCGTCCTCGGGCAGTTCCTGCTTTGATCCGCTCATTCGGCCTGATTAAGCATACCGCGGGCGATTCGGCGCCCGCAAACAGGAACGGCCTGCCGTGGGAATGTCAGTATTCGGTTTTCTTGGTGATGCCCGGCATTGGGACCGGGTACCGGCCATTTGCGTCGGCCCGGAGCGGGGCTGGGGAATTTTCCGTGAGCTTGTCGAGGTCTTGCGCGAATTCGTGCGGGCAATTAAGCAAGCCCTCGAAAGTGATTTCCTGGCCGGTGTGTGCCGCCATGCGGCCCATGGACGTGACGAGGCTGGCTTCCACGCCGCGTTTGAGTTCGTTGTATGGCTTGTCGTTGCGAATGGCGTCCATGAGGTCGTTCCATTCGTTCTGGTACGGGTTTTCCTGGCCCGCGGGGTCTTTTGATTCCCAGACCATGCCGGCGCGCTGGGGAGCCTGACCTTTGTAGATGGCCGATGGCCCTTGGCAGTCGCCGCTTCTGGATGCGATGGCCATGCCTTTTGTGCCGTGCAGATAGCTCGAATAGATTTCCGCGCAGCCGGTCATGCAGCGTCCGTCAAACATGAACTTGCTGCCATCCGCGTATGTGTATTCAACTGCGTAAACATCGAGGTTCTGGTCCACGTAAGTGACGCCTTCGGGGCTGGTGCGGTAGTGGCGAGCGCCGAGCGCATGGGCCTTGACCGGCCAAGCGTTTTTCATCCAGCCCAGATGATCGATAATGTGAATGTAGAAGTCGCTGTAGTTGCCGCCACTGGCCCACAAGAAACTGTGGAACCGCCGAATCTGATACATCAGATCGCTTGTGTCGGCTGGTTTGGGCAACGAGGAAAAGAACCCAATGGGTCCATGCATCCGGTAACCGCGCTGCAATACGATGTCGCCAATCTCGCCGTCGTGGACGCGGTTGGCAAGTTGCTCGAGTCCCCGGCTGTGGCGAGACATCAGGCCAACGCCGACCTTGAGGTTCTTTTTGACCGACTGTTCAGCCAGGTCGAGCATCCGGCGGCTGGTTGGACCGTCCACGGTGATCGGTTTCTCCATGAAGACATTCAGCCCTTTGTTGACCGCGTAGGCGAAATGGACCCACCGAAACGCCGGGGGACTGGCGAAAATGGCTATATCACCGGGTTTCAGGCAGTCCATGGCTTTCTTGTACGACCCCAGCCCAACGAATCTGCGGTCCGCCGGCACGTCCATCTTGTCTCTCTTGCTTCTCTGGAGATTCTCGTAACTGCCGTCCAACCGGTCCTTGAAGACGTCAGCCATGGCCACGAGCTTGACGGGGCCGCCCGTGGTTGACAAAGCCTGCTCGGCCGCGCCAGTGCCGCGTCCGCCGCAACCGACCAAGGCTACCTGAAGAAGGTCGGACCCAGCGGCGTGTACTTTTGGGATGGCCACGCCGGCCAAAGCGGAGGCAGCGGCAAGCTTGGTCGTGCTGGTGAGAAACTCGCGGCGAGTAGAAAGCTTCGAATCGTTGCTATTCATATTCATGGGTTGAGGATTGAGTTGCGCCAACGGGATTGTCAACGCCGGAATTCGCGTCAAACAAGCAGCGCACGCCAATTGTGTTTCACTCCTCCTTCTCCTTCTCCGCCGGCTCTCGCTGATTATCGATCGTATAGACTCGACCATATTGTCTTCTTGCCAGGAGCGGGCCGAGGCGGGCATTCTGGGACATGGCAACTGTACCGGAATGGACGGACATCGACAGCCGGTTTTACCTCCCAGCTGATGATTTCTTCTCCGCGCACGAGCACTTGGCGCTGACATTTGACGACGTCACGCTGGCCACCAGGTACTCCGAGGTGTTGCCGCGCGACACGCAGCTCGGCACGGAACTGGCAGCGGGCTTGCGGCTCAATTTGCCCATTCTATCGGCTGACATGGACACCGTCACGGAGTCGCGCATGGCGATCGCGATGGCTCTGAACGGGGGCCTCGGATTGATTCACAGCAACATGCCCGAACGCGCTCAGCTCTCGGAGGTCAGTCGCGTCAAGAACCACATTCACGGCCTGATCCGGGAGCCGATCACCGTGACGCCGGAACAAACCATCGGCCAGGTGATCGAGATGATCGACAAGCGCAATTTCAATTTCAGCACGTTTCCGGTTGTGGATGATGCGAACACTCTGGTTGGCTTGCTCCCCGGCCATGTCGTCAAGAATCGCTACGCACAGCGCAAGGTTGTCGAAGCATGCACTCCGCGCGCCCAGGTCCACACCGTTCACGAGCGCGAACTAGGGTCGGACCCCATCGGGCGGGCTGATCGGTTCTTCAACGAACATCCGGGCATCCACAAACTGCTAGTGGTGGATGACGAGGACAAACTGCGCGGTTTGTTCACCATGAGCGACATCGAGAGGATAAGCCTCGAACACAAGGCGCAATTCAAGCCGGCACGCGACGCGCGTTTTCGCCTGCTCTGCGGCGCGGCTGTATCCGCCACTCGGAATCCGTTTGGCGAGTTGGATCGGGACCGGATTCTCGGCCACACTTCCGAGCTGGTGGAGCGCGGCGTCGATGTGGTCGCGGTCTCGACCGCTCACGGCCACACGAAAGGCGTTGGTGATGTGGTGCGGATGATTCGCGGTGAATTCCCGTCGTTGCCGGTAATCGCCGGCAATGTCACGAGCGCGGCGGGAGTCGAGTTCCTGGCCGCGCGCGGCGCGAACATCATCAAAGTGGGACAAGGGCCAGGCTCGATTTGCACAACGCGCCACGTGGCTGGGGTTGGCATTCCTCAAATGACGGCGCTCTACTTGACATCGCGTGCGGCGGCCCCAAAGGGGGTTACTATCCTGGCTGATGGAGGCATTACCAAGTCGGGCGATATAGTGAAGGCTCTGACACTGGCGCACGCCGTCGTTTGCGGCGGGTTGTTGGCGGGGTGCGCCGAGGCCCCGGGCGCGGTCGTCAACATCGAGGGGAAACGTTACAAGGAGTACCGTGGCATGGGCAGCACGGCGGCGATGAGAGCCGGCTCGGCGGCCCGATACGGACATCAGATTAACGTGGCCCAAAAGATTGCCGCTGAGGGAGTCGAGGCGCTCAAGGAATACTCGGGTGCAGTCGATACCGTGCTCACGCAGCTCATTGGCGGCATCCAGTCTGGAATGGGGTATCTGGGAGCGGTCAATCTGGAGCAACTGCGCGCCCGCGCGCGGTTTGTGCGTGTGGCTCCGGCCGGCCAGCGCGAGGCGGGCACGCACGACATCGTGGAGCTAAAGGCGGGCGATTGAAACGCCGACGGGTCGCACCTGGCACTGGCATTGTCGCGTCCATTAGGCGTTGAAGCGACAACTGTCTCTACGGTTTTGACGGGCCGAACGGCCCTTCGACGACGCTGCGAAGGTCGCCTTGATGCAACCGCGTGCGGATGACCTGCGCAGGCCGGGCGTCAATGGCGCGCCGTAATATCTTCCCCGTAATTGAGTCTTGCGTGATCGAGTAGCCGCGGCTCAGCACCTGCTCCGGCGACAACAAACGCAGCCTGCCTCCAACCGAGCCGAGGAGTTGGTGTCGCGTGGACAGCTCAAGGCGCGTCACCTCCCCGAGCCGCCGGCCAAGCTGACTGGCTCGTTCACGCCACAGCCCCACGGACCTCGAAGGTCGCAGTCGCATCCACGCCGCAGCCAACGCCTGCCACGCGGCCTCCGCGCCTCGCAGAGCCGTGCGCGCGTTTCGCGAAAGCGCCGCGTCGAGATCGTCGAGTTCCTGCCAGTGTTCGTTGAGTCGCCGACGCGGATGCATGTGGCCAAGCAGATCGGTCAGGTGACCAAGCCGATCTTGCGAACCCGCGAAATGGCGCCGACCAAGCTGCGCCAGACGATCTGAGATATCGGCGAGAAAGCGGCGAGCTGCCACAACCCCTTCGGTGAGCAGTTCCGCGGCGGCACTGGGTGTGGCCGCGCGCATGTCCGCGACGAAATCGCTAATCGTGAAATCGATCTCGTGGCCAACCGCCGAAATGACCGGCAGCGCCGAGTCGTATATGGAGCGCGCCACTATCTCCTCATTGAATGCCCAAAGGTCTTCCAGACTCCCACCGCCCCGCGTTATGAGAATCGCGTCCAGACGCTCCCGCGGTGGCAATGTCACTGACCATTGGTTCAAGAAAGAAACAGCGGCGGCAATCTCACCCGCGGCGCCTTCGCCCTGAACGCGGCAGGGGACGAGAATCAGCTCAAGCGCGGGACTGCGGCGGGCGACGACGTGCAGCACATCGCGCAAAGCCGCGCCAGTTGGCGATGTTACCACACCGACTCGGCGCGGATAGGCTGGGATTGGCCTTTTGCGTTCGGGCGCGAACAGACCCTCGGCCTGGAGCTTTTGTTTGAGTCGCTCGAATGCGATCCGCAAAACCCCCAGACCTTGCGGCTCGACAGCGTCGACGATCAGTTGGTATTGACCGCGTGGCTCGTACACCGTGACGCCGCCGTGGAGCAGGACTTTCCGACCGTCTTCGATGAGTGACCTGTCGATGCCGGTCTGGCCGCGGAACAGCACACAGTTGATCTGAGCCGTCGCGTCCTTGAGCGTAAAGTAGCAGTGACCCGAAGCCTGGAGCCGTTTGTTCGTGATCTCACCCGAAATCCACACCGCGCCCACCTCGGTCTCGAGGAGGCGCTTGAGCTGCGTCGTGAGCTCCGAGACAGTTAGCACTCGGCGCCCTTCCGAAGGCGGGAGCAGCTCGCCGAATTCCCACTCTGATTTGGCGCTTCTCGCGGCCATTGCCGAAGCAGAAGTAGTGCGAACCGAGCGCCGCGTCAAGGAATGCTAAAGCCTGGAGGCATCTGGCTAGGACGCGTCTTTTCAATCCTGTAAGTCGAGAACGTTGGGGGATTTGGCTAGAAACAAGGCGTGGAGACGTTCGCGCCCGCCGCGAGCCGAACGGAAGCGTTTTTGAAAGCTGCGCGTATTGCACTTGGTTTTTGGATTCTTCTTCCGGGCATGATCGACGGCGGCGTTGGCCAGGCTAACGACCACGCGTCGAATCGTCCCCAAGATCCGTGCTGCACCGGGGGTGCGCACCCGGCTCTGATCTTCCCGCAGCGTGA
>JAXDCU010000085.1:0-14331 GCA_034677645.1 Verrucomicrobiia bacterium | reverse complement strand
CAATGGAAGTCAGGTCGAAGAACTCTATGATCGCGTTCTGGTTTCAGTCGGTCGGGTCCCAAACGCCGACGATCTCGGACTTGAATTCACGCGAGTCACAAGGGACGACAAGGGCTTCGTCATTGTTGACGAGAATCAACGCACCGAAGACCCGTCGATCTACGCCATCGGCGACATTGCTGGCGGCATGCTGTTGGCCCATAAGGCCACCCGCGAAGGCCAGATCGCTGTCGAGGCCATACTTGGCCGACACGCAACCATGCCCGAGTTCATCATTCCAGCCGTGGTCTTCACTGACCCTGAACTGGCATGGTGCGGCATTACCGAAGCCGAGGCCCAACAGAAAGGCGTCAGCGTCGAGATCAGCAAGTTCCCTTGGGGCGCATCAGGACGAGCGCTGACTTTCGACCGACCAGACGGCATGACCAAGCTGGTAATCGATCCCCAGAGCGAACGCGTCCTTGGCATGGGGATAGTCGGACATGGCGCCGGCGAGTTGATTGCCGAAGGCGTGGTCGCCATCGAAATGGGCGCGACGGCGAAAGACTTGGCTCTCTCCGTGCATCCGCACCCGACGTTGTCGGAGACTATCATGGAATGCGCCGAGGCTTTCTACGGACACGCCACGCACACGCTGGCACGCAAGCGGCAACAGTAGCCTGTCGCGGAAGTGCTGAATGCCATGGATGAAAATCGCAAGGCCAAGCTCAGACCGAATCCGCGTAGCGTAGCGTCGCGACGCGACATCGGGGTTGCTTCGTCAGAAGCGTCGGCTCCTAAGACCAAGACCGGCCGTTCACATCTATGAAGCTGATTTCAATTCTGATTCCGCGCGCCTCCTTGCTGGTTCTGGCGACGCGGGCGGCGTTTGGCGCCGCGGATGAAACCACGGTGGAACTGGCAAGCCAACATTCCAGTGGCGGACTAAACTCGCTACTGCTGAGGCTGGACCAGTTCCTCCATGCCCCACTTCTCGGCGAACCGTTCTGGAAGTACCTTGCCTCATTGTTCTTCATACTCCTGGCCTTCTGGGGAGCGAAGGCTCTGGATTGGTTTGTAAGCCACAGACTCAAACGCTGGGCTACCAGAACCGCCACCCGCGTCGACGATCTCTTGATCGAACTGCTCCGCGGGCCGGTCAAGGTCATCTCGTTTGTCATCTTGCTGCATGTCGGCCTGAAGCTGTTCGCTTGGCCTTCCTGGGTGCAGGAATACCTCTCTAAAGGGCTGCGCGTGATCGTGGCGTGGTCCATCACATACGTAATCCTCAAGGCCATCGACCCATTGCTCAACTACTGGCGCAAGCGCATCACTTCAGAGGACGACAAGCTCCTCGATAGCCAGCTTTTCCCAGTCATACGAAAGAGCATCAGAATCTTCATCATCGTCGTGGCCGTGCTTGTCACCTCGCAAAATCTTGGCCTCAACATCACCAGCCTCCTGGCTGGCCTCTCAATCGGCGGCCTCGCGCTCGGTCTGGCGGCCCAGGACACCGTGGCGAACGTGTTCGGCGCCGTCGCGATCTTCCTAGATAAACCTTTCCGCGTCGGCGACCGCATCAGTCTTGAGAACGTGGACGGGGTTGTGGAAGGCATTGGGTTGCGTAGCACAAGGGTGCGAAATCTGGACGGCCACTTGGTCACCATCCCTAACAAAATCGTCGGCAATGCCGCCATCGTCAACATCTCGCGCAGGCCAAATATCAAGACCGAGATGAACATCGGCATCACCTACGACACTCCGCCCGCCAAAGTCGAACAGGCGCTTGCCATCCTTGAGCAGGTGTGCCGCGAGCATCCGATGACCTTCGACGTCATCGTCAGCTTCACCCAGTTCGCCGATTCCTCACTGAACCTTAAGGTCGTGCATTGGTGGAATGGCACCGTCTACAAGGACTACATGGTTGGAATGCGCGAACTTAATCTGCGCATCAAAGAACGTTTCGACGCCGCGGGTCTCAGCTTCGCATTCCCTACGCAAACTCTATACGTGAAGCAGGACTCCTCATGGCGGGTCGATGGCAACGCGGGCAACGAACAAAAATAGTCAGATGAGCTTGTGTGGCCAAGCCGTGCCGTCCGGACGGGCCGCGCAAGTCGCACGGACGCTTTCTCGTTTGACGGAGATCGCTACTACTCTGTTCATGAGCCTGGCAACGAACGCGGCCACCTACGACCTCGTCATCCGCAATGGGACCGTTTACGACGGCAGCGGGCGACAGCCATTCGTCGCTGACGTCGCGGTCGCGGGCGACAAGATCGCGGCCGTCGGACGCGTGCCTGAATCGACCGGAGAAGTCGAAGTCAACGCATGCGGTTTGGCGGTAGCGCCCGGTTTCATCAACATGCTCAGTTGGGCCTGTGAGTCGTTGTTGGTGGACGGACGCGCGCAGAGCGATGTCCGCCAAGGCGTCACCCTCGAGGTGATGGGCGAAGGCGAGTCGTTCGGCCCCCTCAATGGCCGGATGATGGAAGATTTGCGCGATAGCCAGGGCGACCTCACCTACGCGGTTGGCTGGACCACGCTTGGTCAGTACCTCGATCACCTTGCCAGACGTGGAGTGTCAGTGAACGTCGCCTCTTTTGTCGGTGCCACCACGGTGCGTATCCATCAGCTTGGCTACGCGAATCGGGCGCCGACAAAAGCGGAACTGGAGCGAATGAAAGGCCTCGTGCGGCAGGCAATGGAAGAGGGCGCGGTAGGGCTCTCCTCGGCGCTGATCTATGCGCCGGGGTGCTACGCGAAGACCGATGAACTCATTGCGCTCGCAAAGGTCGCCGCTGAATACGACGGACTTTACATCTCGCACATCCGCGGCGAAGGTAATCGCCTGCTCGAAGCCATCAACGAGTTCCTAACCATCGCCACGCAGGCCCGCATTCGATCTGAAGTCTATCATCTCAAAGCCGCCGGCAAAGCCAATTGGCCGCTCCTCGACAACGCCATAGCTCAAATCGAATCAGCTCGTACCGCCGGCATGGCCGTCACCGCCAACATGTACACATACACGGCCGCCGGCACGGGCCTCAACGCTGCAATGCCAACCTGGGCCCAGGAAGGGGGATTCAATGCGTGGGTGCGCAGGCTGCGCGATCCAGCCACCCGCGCTCGACTCAAACGCGAGATGAATCAGCCGGGCAAAGATTGGGAGAACTTCTACCTGGGTGCCGGCTCCCCACATCGCATCCTGCTCACCGGCTTCAGAAACCAGCGGCTCAAACCGCTGACCGGCCTCACCCTGGCGCAAATTGCCGCCAATCGCGGCACCAGCCCCGAAGAGACGATCATGGACCTCATCGTCGAGGACGGCAGCCGCGTCGATGCCGTCTATCACCTCATGTCAGAAGATAACCTGCGCCGCCAACTCCGTCTTCCCTGGGTCAGCTTCGGGTCCGATGCCGGCGCGCTGATGCCTGATGGCGTCTTTCTCAAATCAAACCCGCACCCGCGAGCCTACGGAAACTTCGCGCGCCTGCTTGGCCGGTATGTGCGGGACGAGCGGTTGATTCCTCTCGAACAAGCCATCCGGCGTCTGACGGCGTTGCCAGCTGGAAACTTGAGGCTGAACCGGCGCGGCGAGCTGCGTCCGGGCTATTACGCGGACGTTGTTGTGTTCGAGCCCACGGCTGTCGAAGACAGGGCGACCTTCGAGAAACCGCACCAATACGCGACCGGTGTGCGCCATGTCTGGGTCAACGGCGTCCAGGTGATCAAAGACTGCGAACACACCGGCGCGATGCCAGGCCGCTTCCTTCGCGGAGCAATTAGTTCGCGGGGTTGACGCGTGACGTCCGCTTCCGAACTCGTTCAGAGCCTCCACCCTTTGCGGTATTGATGCCGTATGTAGCGGTCCGCTTCTGGACAACCTGTCGCACGAAGCCGAGCAGCATTCCACGCGATTTTCCGACCAACCCGATATGCCACGTTCCCAAGCAACGCTGCCTCGGTAAGCACGCCGGAGTAATCGAAATTACACGTGGTCGTACCTCCTGTTCGAATTGCCTCGATCCATTCGCGGTGATGGCCAACTGACTTGGGGATGGACTGAGCCGGCGGTCTGAAGTCGGCGAAATCTTTCTCAGGCAGCAGTTGGCGGCGCGTGTAGTCGGCGAGGAGCATCCCTTTATCGCCGACGAACAACACTCCACTCCGGAAATACTTCGACTGTTCCTCGTCAAGTAGCGGCGGCTGTTTCCCACCGTGATACCACGTGAGAACCACGGGCGGACGTGCCGGCTCAGTGCCATTGCCCGGCCGTGCCGCGTATTCATATCGAACAATCGCCCACGGCGGCGTCGAATCTGGATGCACGGGCGGCCCAGCGATGGCTTCGACGGACACTGGATGGCGCAGATCAAGCGCCCAGTGAGGCAGGTCCATGAAATGGCATCCAAAGTCCGCCAGCGAACCCCCACCAAAGGCCCACCAATTGCGCCACTTGGCAGGCGCGAATTCCGGATGATAGTCGTACGGACCAACCGGCCCGAGCCACAAATCCCAGCGCAGACCGGCGGGGATTGGAGGTTTGTCCATGGGCATGTTCATCCCGCCGTATGAGGCGCTCACCCAGACATGTACCTCGCGAACCGCGCCGACTGCCCGCGCATGGACGAGCTCGACAACACGTCGGTAATTATCACCAGCGTGAATCTGCGTTCCGAGCTGTGTGATTAGTTTCTGCTTGAGGGTCAGTTGCTCGATCAGCCGGCACTCCGAAATCGTGCGAGTCAGTGGTTTTTCGCAGTAAACGTGCCGGTTTGTGCGCAACGCGGCCGCCGCGACCACTGCGTGCGTGTGATCGGGCGTGCTTACGACGACGGCGTCGATATCGCGTTGATCCAGCAATCGCCGGAAATCGCTGTAGGTCCGGGCGCCAGGGTGCTTCTGCTTGGCCTGGGCCAGATAGTTGTCATCCACATCGCATAGCGCTACTACATTGACATGATCCGTGATTCGGCTGATCTCGGATAGATTCTCAGCCGCGCGATTGGCGACACCCACGAAGCCAACATTGACCTTTTCGTTCGCCGCCCCGAAGACCCGCATCAACGATGGAGCGGCCGTGCCCGCGGCCGTCACCGCGACCGTTGTCCGTTGAAGAAACCGCCTGCGAGTCCAGATGCAGCTCATGCGCCCCAATCAAAGCGCGTCCCCGGACTCTGTCCAGTATAAAGAAAACATCGCGGTCACATCTAAACATTTGACAATTGACACCCAGGCATTCCAACACGCACAAGGCGATGGCGGGGAGTAAGTCATTTGTCGAATGTTTAGATGTGACCCCTACCGATATCGATGTCGGTCATGAGGGTAGTGGAATGGCGGCGTCTGAGCAGCCGGGCCAGGGGAGTGCAACCGTCGGACGAGAGCGAATCACGCAGGGCGATTTCCTTGCCACGACCTGAGGCCATGACAATCACGCGAGACGCCGCGGCGAGGACGGCGTAAGTGAGGGTGATGCGCTGGTGCGGTGGTTTGGGACTCGCAGTCGCGACGTAGACCGCGTGGCTTTCGACAACATCAGGCGGCGCGTCAGGGAACAACGACGCCACGTGGCCATCGTCGCCCATGCCGAGAATCACCAGGTCAAGGACAGGAGCGCCTTCCTGATTGACTGGCGCGCGGTGGAGCAGATCGGCCTGAGCCTGGGCGGCGTCGAATTCGGGCGATACACCGCGATAAAGCGGGTGGATATTGGCAGGATGGATGCCCAGGGGCTCTAAGAGATGATGCTGTGCGAGACGGAAGTTGCTTGCTTCGTCGTGGTTTGGGACCCAGCGGTCGTCGGCGAAGAAGAACTCGACAAGGTTCCATCGCGCGGCTCGCGCCAAAGACACTTCAACCACGGATTGGAAGAAGGCGCCAGCCAGACGCCCGCCAGAGAGAGCCACGCAGAACTGTTGCTGATTAGGGGGACGGTGTGCCATGTGCGCAATCCAATGCCGCGCCACAAGAAACGCCAGAGATTTCGCGTCCGCGCAATGATGTAGCTCGACTCGGTTGGCGACTGTCGCGTCAGACTCTTTCATGGTACCGGCTGTGGATTGCGCCAGGGCTGTTTGCTTGGCTCGACCAGAGCATTGGCGGCGGCGGGTCCCCAAGTGCCCGCGGCATAGAAGTCGGGCTCGGCCAGAGGGCGATCTTTCCAGCCCGACCTCATGTTGTCGACGATTGCCCAGGCTATGTCGACCTCGTCGCGCCGAATGAACAGGGTTGAGTCACCCTCGATCGCGTCGAGCAACAGCCTTTCGTAAGCCTCGGGCGTGTATGCTCCGAACTCAGTGTCGTAGCTGAAGTTCATGCGCACAGGGCGGACTGCCGTGGTGGCACCGGGGACTTTGCCGTTGAAACGGAGCGAGATGCCTTCTTGGGGCTGCAATCTGAGAGTCAAAGCGTTCGCGTCGAGCGTTGGGCCGCAGTGGGCCGAGAAGAGCACGTGTGGGGTTTGATGGAATTGGATGCGCACCTCGCTGGCGTTTAGCGGCAGTCTCTTGCCGGTGCGGAGGTAGAACGGGACACCGGACCATCGCCAGTTGTCTATGAGAACTTTCAGCGCCAAGAAGGTCTCGACGTTTGAGTTGGTCTTCACCTTTGGCTCCTGGCGATAAGCGGGGCATGGGACACCGTCAATCGATCCAGCTGAGTACTGGCCTCGGACGACGTTGTCGGGATGGACTGGACGGATTGATTTGAGCAATTTGACTTTTTCGTCTCGGATTGACTCCGCTTCGAGCGAAACTGGCGGCTCCATCGTCGCGAGGGCGAGGACCTGCAGCAAATGGTTCTGCGCCATGTCACGCGACGCGCCTGCTTCCTCGTAGTATCCGCCACGGTCGCCGACGCCGTTTTTCTCGCTGACCGTGATCTGAACATGATCGACTGCCTGGCGCGACCAGAGCGGCTCAAAGATGGCGTTTGAGAATCGAAACATCAGGAGATTCTGGACTGTCTCTTTGCCCAGGTAGTGATCGATTCGAAGCAACTGCTGTTCGTGAGCGTGCCGGCCAAGTTCGACGTTGAGCCGCTCAGCAGAGTACCGGTCGTGTCCGAACGGTTTCTCTACCACGATGCGTTGCCATGCCGGGATCAACACATCGCGCTCGAACAATCGGTTCTGCGTCAACATTGTGACCGCATCAGCCACCTGGCTCGGGGAGACAGCCAGGTAAAACAGTCGATTGTGGCGCGCCTGTTCGTCCTTTGCCTCGGCGATTTGGATCGCCAATCGGGCGTACGCGGCCGGGTCAGTTATGTCACCCCTGCAGTACGAGAGCTTGGGCGCAAACTGCTGCCACTCGACGGCGTCCACGGGTTTCGTGCGCGAGTGCCGTAGAAGCGCATCGTACAGCTCGTCACGCCATGAAGTATCAGTCTTGTCCCTCCTGGCAACGCCGATGACACGCGTCTGGGGCGGCAGCAGACGCTCGCGATGCAAATGGAACAGGGCTGGCACGAGTTTGCGGGAAGTAAGGTCGCCGCTGGCTCCGAGAATAACGATTGTGCATGGAGCAGGTGTGGAACGCCCTTTGCCGAGTCGGCAGACCATCAGTTCGTCGAGTTGATCCAGAGCATGCATGGGCCAAACATGAAGCAAGGCGCGCTCCATTTCAATGCGGAGCGCCAGGATTGGCCAGCCCGCCGCGCAAGCCGGTCTTGCAATCGCCACACCTCGGCAGCACCTTTGGATCGTGAACTTTACGACACGCAGGAGTTTCATGCGGCGGACTGGGTTTTCGTGCGCCGTGGTTTTGGGATCGGGATTGCGGCAAGGTTGGTGTGGCGAAAACGGTCCGGCAGTTTCCGCGATCAGCCAGCTCACAGTGCGCGCCTACGATGGTTCCGGCCAGTTGTTGCCGGCCGCGGCGCTATCGGGTTTGTTCTTGTTCGAGATTGCGTCGATGCTCGACCGATTCGCGGCGTTGGGCAAGCCGCTGCACATTACCGAACTGGGCGTTGCGTCGGTCGATGGCCCCGATCAACACGCGATCCGCAGGGACCCAGGAAACCTCTACTGGCATGCGCCATGGAGCGAGACGATTCAGGCGGACTGGATTGAGCAGTTCTACACTCTGTGCTATGCGCACGAGGCGGTTGAAGCCGTGACTTGGTGGGACTTCGCTGACACGCCTGGTCATTTCTGGCCTCACGGCGGTCTTCTCAGGGCCGACCTGACTCCAAAAGAAAGCCACGGTCGTCTGCGGCGGCTGATTGAGGATTGGCGGGGAACCACTTGATTCCGCCGCATGCAAACACCGTTGACACCGTCCAATAGATTCGGGCTTGCGCCGACGGGACAGCGGTGGCCAGGCAAGGCACGGATTTCACGCGAGAATCCGGGCACGCTGCTTCTGGTAACTGGCGCCATTGGACTCGTCCAAGTGCTGCTTCTTGCGTGGGCGATGTGGCGGAACCAATCGAATCTGAATGCGGACGGAGTGGCGTATCTGCGGCTGGCCAGCTACTACGCCGAAGGGAAAAGCCAGTTGATGATCAGTGGCTATTGGGGTCCGCTGCTGAGTTGGCTCGCGGCGGTATGGATTGCACTTGGTATTCCGCTGTTGGTTGCGGGCCGCCTGGCGATGGCATCTAGCGCGGTCGTCTACGCATGGGGCAGTCGCGCGCTTCTGCGGGCGCTCCCCTTGCCGACGTGGACACAGCACGCGGGCTTTGGATTGGCGGCCATGTTCAGCGTGTATTGGTCGGTGGAGTACATTTCTCCAGACCTGTTGGTGAGCGGACTGGTCTGTTTCGCGACAGGTCTAATGATCCGTGAAGATTGGCGGGGGCGCCGTGCCAAGGCTGTTATGGCAGGCATCTCGTGGGGGCTGGCTTATCTCGCCAAGGCTGTGGCATTGCCACTCGCTTTCCTCATGGGCGCGGCGATTGCGTTGCTTTGGCAAACTCGCCAGGGATGGACCATCTCAGCAACATGGCGCAGTCTTCGATTGACATGGGGCACGTGCATTCTAGTGGCGATGCCGTGGATGGCGGTTCTCTCCCTACACTACGGCCGGCCGACCTTCTCAACGGCGGCGCGAATTGCACACGCCGTGGCGGGTCCCGCGGACGTGGACCGGTATCACCCGTACGCTCGCGCGTTCCACAGACCCGAAACCGGTCGTGTTACCGCATGGGAGGACCCGTCGGTGATGGACTATCACTACTGGTCACCGCTGGAGAGCGGAGAGTATTTCGGCCACCAGCTTCAAGTAGTCAGGCGGAACGCCGTTACGGTGCTTGCTCTGCTGGGTGGGTTCGATCTTGTCCACATTGGGGTGGCGGGTTTGGTGGCGTGCGTCCTTCTGGCATTGCGCGAGGGCGGTATTGGGAGAAGGCAGTGGCTGTTGCTACCCGCGCTCGCACTATGCCCAGTTATTCTCTATCTACCATTGTATGTGCAGTTGGTGGACCAACGGTATTTTTATGTCTGCTACCCGTTTCTGTGGAGTGGGGCGGCCATGGCGCTCTGCTGGCTTTCAAAGAGCCATTTCGGGCCAAGTCGGGTTCTTACTTGGGTGCTTGGGAGTTGCTGGGTGATTTCGTTCGTAACGCCCGCGGTACTGGGTGTGATGTTCGCGGTAAGCGGCTTATCGGACACGGCGAGTCAGTGTGCGGAGGCGGTGGCGTCAAGGATCAAGGAAGCCGGTTTGACTGGGCCAGTGGCTGGTTCAGGCTTAATCAGCGGAGGGCGGACGGGTTTGTATGTGGCGTTTCTGATTGACCAGCCTTGGCACGGAGACGTCCTCAGGCCGGCACCGGCTGATTACTTGTCGTCAGGGGCACGTCTGATCGTCGTGGGTCGAAGACAACCGATCGCCGTCGAACTGGACTCGCATCCGTCGTTCCGGTCGCTGGATGATCTGTTGTTCAGGTCGGCGAGTGAGGCCGCGAGTTTTCCGCTAAAACTGTACGAAGCGCGACGGTGACACCATCTGTTCACTTCGTGCAGTTTGGGAAGGATTCCCAGCGCTGCTCAGCAACGCCTCCGCGGCGCGGCGGAAAGCGCGGCTCCAGAGCCCTAAGCCTCTCGTGACAAGGCGGGGCGCGTTTGGTTGCGGCTCGGCCGCGCTGCGAGACATGCGCGCTACTCTTGCGGATAGACCAGCACTCTGTCGTGGACCAGGATGGCCAGGTCATTGCGGCCGTCGCCGGTGATATCGACGATCTGTCCTTCGCGCGGTTCGGGGATATCGATTCCGCGGCCTTTGAAGGTGCGTTCCTCAAAGACCTCCCATCTGTTGGCTGGGACGAGCTTATTGGGTGGCTCGTAAGTGACGAGGTCGAGTTGGTGTTTGGTGGTTTCGAGGAACACGAGGTCTTTGCGGCCATCGTTGTCGAGATCGCCCGACACCACATCGTGCAGATAGGCGTCTTTAATGGGTGTCTCGTACTCGTCGAGCTTAGTGAACTCCCAGACCTGTCCAAACAACGGGAGCCAGGCGACGGCGTTTAGGCCGAGACAGACGATGGTATTGGCGTTTGTGCCGCCCAGAGCGATTGTGGCGAGGCCAGTGAAATCCGACATTGGCAGTTCGATGTTGCGAGTCGGTTGCCACAATCCCGCAGAATCGCGCTCGCACATGGTGAGGGCCTTGCGCTCCGCATCGAGGAGAAACAGGCTGGCAACGCGATTAGTGCTCTTGTCATGGAGAGCGGTTGCACCGACGATACGAGACGTGCTGGAGGCGCCGTTAATCTGCTCCTTGACCTTGAAGAAGTGAGCGGGTTTGTTGGTTGAGCCCTTTACGGCGGCTTCTTGCTGTAGAACCACGGCGCGCAAGAAGTTCTTTTGAGTCAACAGCAGCTCTGTTTGGCCATCCGCGTCAACATCAGCCGCGCTAACCCACGGTTGTTCGGCACTGCCACCTGGAGGCGAGACGTCCTCCTCTTGGAATTCGCCGCCTTCGGTCTGGAGCATGACCTTGATCTTCTCGTAAGGGATTAGCACAAGCAGGTCAGGCAGTCCGTCCTGGTTGACGTCGTGGAGCACAAGGTCGACTGGATTTGCCTTGAATGATTCGTCCAGTTTTTGGCGGCGGGCGCTCCCATCGGCCTGCCGCACAACCAACTCGCGTTTTCCCTCCTGGTCAACAACGACCGCCACTGCCGGTCTTTGACCAGGATAGACCGGACCCGCGGTCATGGCCAGGGGCCGGCCTTCGGCGTTTACAGTTGTCGGAAAGGGAATACGTCCGCTCTTGTCCAACCGGGTCACACCAATCTGCCTTTCGTCCACGCTGAGCAAAAAAACGTCCGGCGTGCCGTCGCAGTCCCAATCGCACACAGCCATCTCCGAAACGCCGGTCAACGTCGGAAACGTGCGCGAACCGGCTAGCGTGCCGTCAGATTGCTGGAAAAGAACGCTGAGCTGACCGTTGTCGGGTTCGGCAACCAGCAAGTCAGAGCGCCCGTCGCCGTCAAGATCGGCCCAGACAGTGCCACGGCGGCTCTTACTGGTCTTGGCCAATGGGATGATCTGGAACTGCCCTTGGAGGAATGATGGCCCCAGAGGGCTGGCGGGCCGCTGCACAAAATGCGAGACCTGGGCTCGTCCGGATTTGGCGGCGATGGTGATCACCTCGGTCTTCTTGTCGGAATCCAGATCGTCCATCCAGTAGGACCTGATCGGAGGGAGCGAGAAGTGGAACTCAGGCCCAAGATGACCGGGGGCGGTCTGGAGCCTGAATCTGAAAGGATTTGCGTGTTCCCAGTTGACGAGCATGAGGTCCAGGCGACTATCGCCGTCGATGTCGAGGATTTGCACTGCCTTGACCACGCCTGCATACGGTATTTTCTCAGGCTCGGCCAGGGTGCCATCAGTTTTCTGAGCGAAGAAGTGAATGGCGGCTTCGGCGAGCATGACAATGTCTTCGCGGCCATCGCCATTCAGGTCGCCGCTAGCGAGGGCGTTGGGGTCCAGGAGACCGTCGTCGAGATTCCAGCGGCGGGGCGTGCTCCACGAACCGTCGCTCTGGTTGTACTGAACCAGGAGTTCTTTTGGCATGCCGAAGCAGGCGATGTCAGGGCGACGGTCGTTGTTGAGATCAGCCACAACGAGCGCCGAGATCGTCTTCTCCGACGCGATCGACTCGATACGGAACCTGGCGTCGGGCGGCAACTCGTTGAGCTCTCGTCTTGGGGACCGTGCTGGGGCCGGGTTGGTGTCGCCGGTTTGATTGTGAAGGAGAACAATTCTGGATCTGGCGTTGTTGACCACGACCAAATCGACGCGGCCATCGCCGTCAAGATCGGCTGGCCTCAACTGAGTGATCAAGTTGTCGATCGGAAAGATCTCCGGGCCAGTGAACCCGAACCTATTGCTTGTTTCTGCCTGGAGCTGGACGGAAAAGACCGTCGTCAGTGCCAGGGCGCACTTGATCGAGGACGCGGCTACGCTGGTCGTGAATGAACCGGCCAGCTGCGAGAGGAGGCTGAGCCTTGTAGACATTCGGTGGCACCGGCTGAATCGGAGCTACTTGCCGGTCCCGCCAGCCGGCGCGGGCTGCAAGAGGTTCTCGAGGTCCGGGTTCTTTGGATGTCCAGCGTCCAGGGCTTTCCGGTAGTGCCACTTGGCGAGCTCTTGAAATGGAGGCTTCTGGGTGGCGTATACGATGGCAAGATTGTGGTGTGCTTCCGCGTAGTTGGCGTCGAGCTGGACGGCACGACGAAGCGCGGTTTCAGCAGGGCCGCGTTGGCCTTTTTGACTCAGCGCCACTCCGAGGTAGTTTTGTGTTTGCGGGTTGTCAGGATCGAGCTGGGCCGCCCGGCCCAGAATGTCGATGGCCTCGTCGTACTTCCCTTGGCGGAAGCGAAGCAGACCCTGCAAAGAGAGAGTGCCGGGGTCAGTAGGATCGACCGCCAAAGCGCGTCCGATCGTGGCATCGGCATCATCGAGTCTTCCCGCGTCGATGTATGTAGCCGAGAGATTGCCTAGTAGGATGACATTCTTCTCGTCGTAGCTGAGCGCTTGCTTGAACTTCTGTTCCGCTTCATCGAGTCGGTTGCCCTGGACGGCGCGTTGGGCGTCGGCGACGAGAGCGGCGGATGCCGCTGGTATCTGCCGGCTGGTCTTTCTGGTGGTCGTGGATGGCTGATCGCGGCCGGGTACCGAAGCGGCTTGCTTGAACAGTGCCATCTCCTCCGGCGTGTAAGGGACGGACCGCGCTTCATAAACCTGCACGCGGGTGCGCAACATTGAAAGCTCTTCGGCCCACTGTTGCCGTCCGGCGGTGCTCTTGCTGATTCGACGATCCTCAAGTTCGCGTGTGAGAGCATTGACTCGTTTTCGCAGATCGTCGCGTTCGCGCTCGAGCATGCGCATTTTTTCCTTTTCAGCGGCTTTGGCCCTGCGCGTGCTGACCGTCGCCGGCTTGGGCGCGGCGACCCCAGCCGACGGGACCGACGGTTGCGCCGCGGCAGTCGGGGCCGACGCCGTTGACAGCGTGGCGACGCGTTTTTCGAGTGTTTCTTTCTCCGCTCTCAGTGAGTCGGACCTGGATTGCTCGGCGGCGAGGGCGCGCTGGGTTTCGTTGAGTTTCTGAGTCAGCTCAGCCACGCGGGCCTCAGACGAGGAGGGTGCGGTTGGCGAAGCCGGGGGTGTTGTTCGGGTTCTTGGGGCTCTGGCACGCGCGCGTTCGTTGGCTTTCCGCAGGTCGTCCTGGAGGTCGGATTTCTCGCGGCTCAGGCGGTTGATCGCATTGGTTTGGCGCGAGAGTGTTTGTTGGGCCTCTTTGAGCGCCTTCTGCGCGGCTTCGAGCGCGGCGGGATTGGCGGCATGGGCCAGCTTGTCCTGTTGTCGACTTATGTCCTTACGCAATCTTTCGTTCTCGGTGTTAAGCTCCTTGAGACGGCTTTCGGCTCTGGCAAGTTCGCGCGGGTCAACCGCCGCCGGTTGCACGGCGAGTGCTTCTCGGAGCTTGGCCTGGAGAATGTCGCGCTCGCGTTTAAGTCCCTGGACCTCGTTTTCAAGCTCGGCAATCTGCCGGGTTTGCCGCTGGCCGGCGACAGTGGGAGCCGGGATGGCCAAATCCTCCGCGCGCGGAGTTGGCGTGATGAATTGGGTGGCGGCCGGTTGTTGGGTGATCGGCTGAGGGACGGTGGGTTGAGTTGGGGGAAGGGCTGGCGGAACGCTTTGAGTCTGGGCAGGAGGGGTGGCGACGGGAGGGCCGATGCGCTCCGCGATGTAGTTTAGACGGTAATTGACGATCTTGGGATTCCAGTTCGGGTGTTCGGCTTGCAGTTTGAGAAGTATGTTGCGCGCCTGCTCATATCTCTCCCGAGCATCGGTTGGGCGCCCGCTCTCGCGGAGCGCATCGGCCTGCAGGATAAAGT
>JAXDCU010000084.1:0-6920 GCA_034677645.1 Verrucomicrobiia bacterium | reverse complement strand
CCAGCTCTTGGGAAGGCCAAGAACCACGCGCATCGCACCGCCTGTCTATCGAACCTCCGTCTGGTGGGGATAGCCACCGCCCTTTACTTGGGCGACTACCGAAATATCATGCCTTGGTTGCCGGACGATGAACTCCAGCTAACGCCTCCGGTGGATGCCGGCGGGAAACGTTACGCGCGCATGGGATCGTTCATGCCGCTACTCAACCCATACGTGACCGACGTCAAAATCTGGGCGTCGCCTCCGGTAAAGTCAGCGCCCATCAACTCCTGGTTGGTCCACTTCCACGGTCCCTGGCGCGAGTCTGGACGCGAAGACCCCGATAAAGGAGTCGCGAACTATGTGAGCGACAAGCTCGCGGAGCCGGACCCGGCCAAGGCCCGCTATCTACGCAACCAATCCCCGGAAGCGTGCGCTCTTCGCCGCGGCACAAGCGTGTCTGAAGAGGAGTGGTTGATGAGCCCTTTCTTCGAGAAACCGTGGTGGCCGGATTTCCATGCTGCTTGGACCGTGGGCGACAGCGTGCCGCCGGCCGGAGGCTGGTCAGCGCACAACGGCGGTCGGAATCAGCTCTATCTCGACATGCATGCCGCCTGGGTACGCAAGGAGATTGATCGCTGATTTGGGCTTATCTGTCTGGCGCGATTGCTTTCGCCTATTCATCGAGTGTGAGGAGCACTTCGTTGCCGTTGCTGTGCCGCAAGACGCGCAGTTGTCGAATTCAGGGCTCTTTGCTACTTTGTTCGCATTCGATATTCTATGGCCATGGTTGAATCGGAGACGAAGTCGATGTCGTCGCTGGATGTCGGCGAGGCTGATCATGCGTTGGCCGGGGCTGCGCCAGTCGTCGTGGTGCGCGGCCTCACGAAGGTCTTCAAAGACTTCTGGGGACGACCCAAAGCCAGGGCCGTCGACGATGTCAACTTCGAAGTGCGGCCCGGCGAGGTGTTCGGATTGCTCGGTCCCAACGGCTCTGGCAAGTCGACCACGGTCAAGATGCTCCTTGGTCTGCTTTACCCGACCAAGGGCCGGATTGAGGTTTTCGGCCACTCTCCCCGGCACGTGGGCACAAAAGCCCGGATCGGTTATCTGCCCGAGGAATCGTATTTGTATCGCTACCTTGACTCGGCGGAGACGCTTGATTTCTTCGGAAACCTCTTTCACTTGGGCGCCAAAGACCGGCGCAGCCGCCGTGAGCAATTGCTTGAGATGGTGGGGCTCAACCAGGTCCGGCGTCGGACGGTGGGTGAATTCTCCAAAGGGATGCAGCGCCGGATCGGCATCGCTCAGGCGCTTATCAACGATCCTGACCTTGTGTTACTTGACGAGCCGACGTCAGGGCTGGACCCTATCGGCTGCAGGGAAGTCAAGGATTTGATTCTGGCGATGGCGCAGCGGGGCAAGACTGTCATCCTGAGCAGCCACTTGCTGGCGGATGTTGAGGATGTTTGCCATCGGGTCGTGATCTACTACGGCGGTCGCGTGCAAGCCATGGGCAGCCTCAAGGAGTTGCTGGCCACGCCGGACGCCGTCCAAATCACAACCCCACTTATCTCTCGCGAGACGATGCAACGCGTCCTCGACATCATCAGAGCCGAGACGGGAGATCGCCAGGTGGAGATCGACACTCCAACGCAGAACCTCGAGCGCTACTTCCTGGGTGTGGTTGAGAGGGCCAAGAAGAGTGAGACAACATCGGGCGCTACCTCTGGTCATCGCGTTGCCGCTTACCTGCGGGGCGAAGCCGAGGGCCCCGCGACTGCCGATCGAGTTCTGGATCGTTTCACGTTGCCGGAACCGGCGCCACAGCCTGGGGTCGAGGTCGCGGCCCCAGTCGAAACGGCCGATACGGCTCGGCTCGCGGCACTGGCTGAGCCGAAGCCCGAGCCGGTCGTTGAGCCCAGAGTCGAGACGCCAAGACCGGACACGGACCTTGGCGGGGCGGACAAGAAGCTTTCGGAACTTCTGGGGGACAAACCGTGACCTGTGTTAAAAGCCAACAGATGTGCGCGGATACGGGCAATGTGCCCGGCAGGGCGCGATGCAAGCCGGCATGCCCGGGTGGTCGAGCCCCAACCGCCTGTCCGGGAGAACATGCCCTGGAGGGCGCGCGTGTTTGACCCACGGATTGGAGAATTGACATGCAGGCTTTGTGGGCAATTGCTCGGCTGACATTCAAGGCCGCCTTCCGGTTCCGTCTGGTTCCGGTGATGCTCGCGTGCCTGCTTGGCTCCGTGCTTTTGCTGCCCGCGGTTATCAAGCACGATGGCACCGCGCGTGGGCTGACGCAGATCGTATTGACGTACAACCTGGGTCTTATCGCGGCCGTGCTTGGGCTCACGACTCTCTGGTTGGCGTGCGGGACATTGGCGCGAGACATAGAGGAATGCCAGATGCAGGTTGTCGCCGTAAAACCGGTGGCGCGCTGGAGAATCTGGTTCGGCAAGTGGCTGGGCATTATGCTTCTGAACGCTTTGATGCTCGGATTGTCGGCCGGCTGTGTTTACGTCCAGTTGCTATGGCGAGCAAGGAACCTCTCCCCAGACCAACGCGAGGTGCTCGCCCAGGAGGTATTTGTCGCCCGGGGCTCGTTTCGCGAGGCGGCGCCCGATCTCGAGCCAATCGTGGACCGTCTAGTGGCCGAGCGTGTCAAAGCAAGCGAGACTGCCGCCCACATGCCCCCAGCGGAGCTGCGACGGTTGCTGCGTGAACAGCTCAAGGCCAGACGGCAGATTGTGCCCTCAGGAATGACACGGAGATGGCAGATCGATGTCGGCTCGGCCAGGCACGCACTGCGCAACCAACCGCTATTCCTCCGGATCAAATTCTTCGCCGCGGACAAATCGGCCACGGGCACTTTCGCGGCCATTTGGGAAGCTGGCCCGTCAGAGTCGCCTCGCCGTGCCCGCACGATGCGCAGTCAGGCGCCCGAGACATTTCACGAGTTTTCCATCCCGCCAGACCTGATTGATGAAAAGGGATTTCTGATTGTCGATTTTACCAATCCGAACGACACGGCACTTCTGTTTCCGCTCGAGGATGGTTTTGAAGTGTTGTACCGCGAGGGCGGTTTTGGGCTGAATTACTCTCGGGGAGTGGCGGTGATATTCTGTTGGTTGGCACTGTTGGCCGCCATCGGTCTCGCGGCCGCTAGTTTCCTGTCGTTCCCGGTCGCCGCTTTCCTGTCGCTTGGGCTGCTTGTGGTGGCATTCTCAACCGGCACCATGAGAACAATCATCGAGCAAGGCACCATATTCGATGTCAATCCCGACACTGGCGTGGCTGACACGCCCGGCCTCTTTGACACCGGCACGGTTCTCGCATTCAAGGCATTGCTCGGCGTGGTCAACTTGGTCCGCGGATTTTCTCCGATCGATTCGCTCAGCACTGGCCGGAGCGTTACGTGGAGTCAGTTGGCTCGGGCGTTGGTTCAGATCGTGGTGCTCCTGGGCGGCGGCTTCGCCGCGATCGGCATGAGCATTTTCACGCGTCGGGAGCTAGCCACTGCCGGCGTCAGAGGATAGGCGCCATGCCGCATTCCAGTTACATCCTCAAGAAAGTTCTGTTGCTCGGACTGGCTGCCGTTCTGCTGACGACTACTTTCTACTCACAGCGGGCTCTGAACAAGTGGCGCATCGATCTTGGCTTGACACGTCTGGAGCTGCCTCGCAACGCCCCTCCAATAGTCGCCTTGACCACGGTTGTGCTTGGCGGATTCCGCGGCCTGATAGCAAACGCACTTTGGGTTCGCGCCATGGAACTCCAGGAACAGGACAAGTACTTCGAGAAGGTCCAGCTCGCCGATTGGATCACAAAACTGACGCCCCACAACACCACCGTGTGGATAGTCCAGGCGTGGGACATGTCGTACAACATCTCGATCAAGTTCAGCGATCCGCATGACCGCTGGCTCTGGGTGCATCGCGGCATCCAACTGCTGCGGGACGAGGCGCTCGTCTACAATCCTCACGAAGTCCCCATCTACAGGGAGCTGGCATGGCAGTTCCAGAACAAGATGGGCCACAACCTCGACGACATGCACCTCTACTACAAGAGCATCTGGGCCGATTGGATGCAGGAGGTGCTTGGCGGCGGGCGCCCGGACTTCGGCGCACTGGCCAATCCCACGACGCCGCCGGCTGGGGAGAGGGCGCGCCGCCTGCGCGAGGAGTTCAAGATGGACCCGGCAATCATGAAGCAGGTCGATGAGCAGTACGGCCCGCTGGATTGGCGATTGCCCGAGACTCACGCCGTCTATTGGGCCGTCGTCGGCAAACGCGAAGCCAAGAAGAAAGAGGACCTCATACAGCTCCGCCGCGTGATCTACCAGTCCATGGACCTTGCTTTCAAAAGAGGACGGCTAATCGAGAACCGGGGCGGCGATGGATTCCGCTTCAGCGAGAATGTCGATCTTGTCGAGAAGACTAACGCGGCTTACGAAGAGGCCATGGCTGAGGACGAAGCCATGCGCGAACACATTGGCCGCGGTCACAAGAATTTCCTCCTCAACGCGGTCAACTACCTTTACGTGCACAGCCGTCCTCGCGAGGCAGAACGATGGTTCGCCATAGTCAAAGAGAAGTATCCCAGGGATTACCCCAAGGCAATGACGCTCGACGAATACGTCTTGAGCCGCCTGGGCGAGGATGTCGAGGGAACCGACATGAACCGCACGATCTCGAACATCTACGGCGCGCTTGAGCATTCTTACGTGGACCTGATCGACGGCGAAGTGGAATCCTACAACGGGTACCAGGCACTGGCTCGCAATATCTGGGCCCGCTATCAATCCAAGATTGTCGGTGGAGCATCTGAGAAACGAGTCGGTCTCAGACCGCTGACCGAAATGCGTGACGATGTGCTCCGCAGCTTGCTCGACCCCGAACAGGGCTTGCGTCCGGAGGCAGCAGCCATACTCCGCGGCCAGCTCGGCCACGCCGCCCCAGCTCCGCTGACCAACGCTCCGCCGCCCTCAGCCGCGGCGCCCGTCGGGCAAAACACCCAGCCGTGATGCTGCTGGGGCTGAAATCAGCTCAAGATCGAGCACCCGATTGGTTTGGTTTCACAACTGCTCTACATCAATCCAAGTCACGGCCCGCTTGCCCGTGCCAGGTTGACGGACGGTAAGCTCGTGGCGGCCTTTGGCAAGGCGCGCAAAGAACGAACCATTCTCGCGGCGCAACTCGAGTGAATTGCTTTCCCAGACGATGTTCTCAGGCCCTTCAGCCTTGAGCTTGAGCCACTGGCTTGAAGCGGGCAAGTCCGGGTCCAGGAAGAACCTCGCGCCCGGCAGTGGAGATACAATTCTCGGATCGTCCGTGTTGGCGGGCTGGTCCAAAACGACGCGCCCGGCGAGCCAATTGTCTCCCGATTCAACCCATGGTTGGTAGACTCGCGGCAGGCGCACCCGGCCCTCCGCATCGTAGTCGGAGGCCTGCGCAAGAGGCGCAATCATGGTCGGGAGGAACTTCTCCAGCACGGCATCTTGTCGCTGGCCGGATAGGCGCTTGCCGGTCGTTGCATCAATGCGCAGGCTGACGACACCCGGTGGGGTTTGGTACCAGGACGTTCCATATCGCTGACGCAGGTAAAGCCATAGCGAACGCAGTATGGGAGCAGCGCCGGTCACGCCGCTCACGCGCTCCATCGGAGTTCCGTCGAAGTTGCCGAGCCAGACACCGACGGTGAACTCCGGCGTGTATCCGATAGCCCAGTTATCTCTGAAATCCGAGCTTGTTCCAGTTTTGCACGCCACCGGGAAATCGAAGCGAAGGTCCGAGTCCCATCCAAATACCATGGCGCGAGCCTGATTGTCGCTTAGAATGTCAGCCACGAGCCAAGCCGCCCCCGGGTCGGCCACGCGGCGACAGGGAAGTGAGCCCGGGACACCTGGTGTTTGGGACGGCGGCTGAGGTTGAGCGAGCAAACGATACGGGCGTGCCTCGCCGAGCCGGGCCAGAGCCGCATAGGCGTTGACGAGCTCGATCAGACGCGTCTCGGCGTTGCCGATTGTCAAGCCCAGCCCATAGTGCTCGGCCGGCTTGTCGAGCGTTGTTAGGCCGAGAGTCTTAAGAAGCGACACCAAGACGCGCGGACCGCCGACTGACTGGAGCACTTTCACCGCCGGGACATTCAAGGAGTTGGCAAGTGCAATCCGATAACGCACCGGCCCATGATAACGGCGGTCGTAGTTGACTGGCCGAAACAGACCGGTCGGGGTCGGGAAATCAGTAAGCACGTCAGCGACCACCGAGGCCGCGGTCGCCCCCCGCTCGAATGCGAGAAGGTAAGTGAAAGGCTTGAATGTCGAGCCAGCGGATCGCCGGGCCAAAGCGCCGTTAACCTGGCCAGAGCCACTCGCGAAGTAATCCTCCGACCCCACCAATGCCAGCACGTCGCCGGTGTGGTTATCGAGTATGACCACGGCGCCGTTTCGGACGTGCTCGCCGCGCAGGCGTGCCAACTGTGCGCGCAGAATCCGTTCCGCCTCCCGATTCAGCTCCAGGTCCAGAGTGGTGCGCAACGGGGCCCCCGCCGCCGCGAGCGGTTCGACACCTGGCTGGCTCAGCACCAGATCGGCAAAGTGTGGCGCGTGAAAAGCGCGGCGCGCCGGCGCCAGTCGCAAAGGCTCGGCCAGTGCTCGTTCATAGGCTGCGGTGTCGAGCGCACCCGTCTCATGGAGGCGCTTGAGAATCCATTGCTGCCGACGCTTTGCCCGCTCGAAATGGCGATGTGGATTAAGGCGGCTCGGGGCTTGGGGGAGACCCGCCAGGAACGCGCTTTCAGCCACGCTGAGGTCCACCAATGGTTTGTCGAAATAGTAGCGCGCCGCTTCCGCGCAGCCGTAGCACAGATTGCCGTAGTTGAGTCGGTTAAGATACTCGGTCAGGATTCGCTGCTTGCTCCAAACTCGTTCGAGT
>JAXDCU010000083.1:0-3488 GCA_034677645.1 Verrucomicrobiia bacterium | reverse complement strand
ATCGGCTCGTAATAACCGTCTCCCGTCAACATGAGCGCGTTCATGTCGGTGCTGTCGTCGACATAGCCGATCGATCCGAAGAACGCGTTCCCGAACACGAGCAGATCGATACCATACGGGTGTGCCGAGCGGTCCTCGACAGGCTGCTCGAAGCGGACAACGACAACGCTGCCGTTCTGGAGTGTAGTAATCAGCTTTTTCGTTTGGGTCGGATCGAGGTTGCATGCGGCATCCACCAACTTAACCCGGCGCTCGATGCCATCGGGCCATTCGCCCCACGGATCAAAGATGTCTGTTGCTGGTGTTCCCAGTACGGCCGTGGGGTCATCATATGGCTCCGCTCCAAACGGCCCACTGGCAACAACAACGTCGGCGGCAAATGGACATGTCGTTCCCAGCCTTGGCGCCGGACGCGGATTCGCAGGCGCCCGGCTGTGTTCATACCAGGCGACGGAGCCGGGGCTGGTAGGGTCAAAATAATCCAACCCGCCAGCCGAGATTGACCAACCCACCCACGATCCATCTTTCAGGGCGATGTCCGACAGGCCCACGTCCGAAAGACGCCATTGGCCGTGGTCGGCTGTCCACATCGTCGAGTTGTATGTCCAATATGGGTCGGAGCCTCGATCCGGGGCGCTGGTGAATCCCCCGTTGCGGCCTTGTTCATGCCAGAGCAACCAGTTCGAGCCGGACGAACCAGCCCAGTACAGGTCGCCGTCGTCAACCGCTCGTGAGGCGTCAGTTGTCAGGACCGGATTGGAGAGGCGACCCGCCGTGAAGTCGACACTGTCAAACGTGCGGGCCCCGTCGGTCACGCCAAAGTGTCCATCGTTATCAAGGTCGTAGCCGTATCCAAGAAACACCGCGCCGCCAAACGCGTCGATGGCGAACAGGCGTGAATCCGCGGCAAGAACCGCGGCGATCATCTCAGAGGCGGTGGCTACTCCGTCGAAGCGATAACCCCACGCCATGGCGCGGTCGACCAGTGGAACTGGCACCGTCGTGTTATTCAATACCTCCGGAGTATTCCACTGGATGACCAGACCGGCGCGATTCGTGCCGCTGCCGGTCCAGAACTGTATGTCGTCAAGTGTGGCCGCCAATCCAGGCCACGCCAGAAGCGCAATGCCCAGAAAACTTGCCAGACCACGGACCGTCTTCGAGTTCATCGATCTCATCCGTTTGGTTGTAGTCGGGAATCCGACCCAGGAACGCAAGCTCGTGCCGGATTCAACCCCAGACCAGGCCGTGGAAAACGTTCGCCAGACCGCTTGGCCTAAAAACACAAACGCCTTCCCCCGGCAAATCACGAAGGAAGGCGCCAAAGTGAAATCTCGTTTCCGCACGCCGCAAGGTGTCGAAACGCGAGCTGGCCTCATCCTTCTCTTTGCGGAGAAGCGGCCCTGCCAACTGCGTGACAGAGCCTGATGAGCATTCTCCAGCCGATTTCCTGACTTCGTGCCTCAAATCTTGCCCCCGCCTTCCCGTCCCGCACGCGCGTGACAGTGGCTTGTGGGAGCTCGTAGCCCGTTACAGTGGCGCAACCGTCCCCGACTTCCACGGGGTTCCCTGGCGCTGGAGAATGTTCCGCCGGCCAACGGACCGGCGCTTTCAAAGAGCAGGACGACTGTCAGTGGCTGGACCGCGCGACGTCAAGCGAAAACCTCCGCAAACCTCCGTCGCTCCGTCGCGGCATGAAATGGCGCAGAATCGTTTTGCTTTTGCCACGCACGTCACGGATGCTCTTGCGCGGAGATCGATGAGTGTCTACCGCAAACGCCCACAACCCAAATGACCACCATAATCTCTGATCTTCGATGCATCGCCTATCGCCATCCAGGTCACCCGGAGCGGCCTGAACGCATCTCGCGATCCGAAAGCCGCCTGCGAGCGCAGGAAGAACTGCCCCTCGAATGGGCCGAGCCGATTCAAGTTTTCGATTCGCAGTTGCTGCGTGCCCATTCCGAGCAACTTCTAACCCGATTGGCCCAGCCACTCGATTTCGACGTCGACACACCGGCCACCCCGGATATCAAAACACACGCGCTAAGGAGCGTCGGCGGCGCCCTCCGGGCACTCGACACCGCCCGCGTTGGCAGTCATGCATTCAGTCTAATGCGTCCACCAGGTCACCACGCGACCATCGAGCGGGCGATGGGATTCTGCTACCTCAACTCAGTTGCCGTCGCCGTGCTCGAGGCTCTGGCCCGCGGGATAAAAAAAGTGGCTGTGTTAGACTTTGACGTGCACCACGGCAACGGCACTGAAGACATCCTCGTGGACGTCGCCAATTGCGCCTATTTCTCCATTCACCAGTACCCAGCATACCCCGGCACCGGCGACGGTTCCTACTCGAATGCGCATAACCATCCTGTCTTTCCATTCGCACCACGCGCCACCTACCGAGAAGCAATCGCCAAGGCTCTTGATGAGCTGCGCATGTATGAGCCGCGTCTGATCGCTGTCTCGGCCGGATTCGACGCTTACGAGGGTGATCCTCTAAGTGCCGCGCCGCTCGAGCATGAAGACTTCAAGTGGATTGGTGAATCCCTGCGCGCGATCGGCGTGCCAGTCTTTAGCGTGCTCGAAGGCGGTTACAGCGACGCCCTCCCAGAACTCATCCTCGCGTACTTGTCCGGACTTGCCGGCAAATGAGGCGCTTCCTGTCGGCCGTGCTGCTAATAATAAAGCCGGTCAAGACCCTCTCCCACCTCCTGTGACCTCCTGACCTCGTTGTGAGGCACGATCAAGAACCGTAGGAGTCGAGGTAGCGAGACTCAAACTTCCCGTCTGACGCCGCGCTGTGCGGTCGGCCGCGTTCTGGTGAGAGCCTCCTCACCGGAACCGCACGGATTCGACCCGCGCCCACGTCTGCGCATGGTCTCACCACGACTCCAAGGCTCAAAACTGTCCCAGGGCGCTGATCAGACTCCAGTCTGCGCCTCATTCGGTTTGGAGGTTTCTCCGCCCCATCTTCTTGGCCTTCCTTCTTCGTGGTGATTTCCGCCGCCCTACGCGCAGGTCAATGCTCCCGCGCGGCAATGCTTGCCAAATCCGGCCACATGGCCGATAAAGAAGGTCCTGCGAGCCAGTTTAGCTCAGTGGCAGAGCAACGGTTTTGTAAACCGTCGGTCGTCGGTTCGAATCCGACAACTGGCTCCAATCGATTATCAAGGAGTCACAAGCCAAGACTGGGCGCGATTTTGATCTTCCACAAGAATTCTTGTAACAGTTTTGCGGCAGTAGGTGCGTGAACAAAAGGAAACCGTCCCGGAACAAACCGTGTCAATGACGAGCGGCTCCGGGACTATTCGGCGGGGTTGGCCGTGATCGAGACCTGCCCCGCTTTGTATCGTCGCTGGCCGTCGCCGTCCTTGAGGGGCAAGGCGAGCTGGGGCGTGCCGTCGCGTCTACCAACCGAGACGAACAGGTCGTAGACGCCAGGCTTGGTCGGTGGCGCGTGTGAACCACGCGGATCGGTCTGCCGC
>JAXDCU010000082.1:0-8353 GCA_034677645.1 Verrucomicrobiia bacterium | reverse complement strand
GAGATCGGCGATACCGCAGGTTTGGCAACCTGCGCTTCGTCGGAAGGGCGCACCGCTCCGAACAGCAGTTTGTTGTGCGAGTCTCATGGAGCGATTGGTTCCTCGAAGTTGAGCACGCTGACCTCGCGCGAGATGGCCTCGATGGGCGAGGTCGGCTGGCCGCAGTTGAAGACCGTCAGTTCGCGGGATTCGACTTGATTGAATTCCGTGGCTGGCGGGCCAGAGCCTGGGTTGGCGTTATAGACGGAGACTTCCTTCGAGTTCGCCTCAATTCGCGCGGACGGCGAGCCGAAGTTCCAGATCGTCGCCTCCCGCGAGATGGCTTCCACGGGCGCCGATGGCGACCCGAAGTTCCAGGTCGTCACTTCGCGGGAGTAGACCTGGGCAATGTCTGACATGGGCGGGCCGGAGCCGGGATTGGCGTTGTACACGGAGACTTCCGCCGAGACGGCTTCGTGCGCGGCGGTGGGCGCGCCAAAATTGAAGATCGAGGTTTCATGGCTGAAGAACTGCAGGGCCACGCCCGGCCCGCCGAAGAGTTCGCGCAGATAAGCCTGGTAATTCGATATGCCGGGCACAAGGCACGGCTGGCTGGCGTCCGCATAGACCAGTGGATTCAAGCAATCCGGGTGGTCCAGCTCGTAGCGGTCGTCGATCCCATCCCCATCGGAGTCAGTGGGCGAGAAAAGATCGTGCGCTTCAACGCGGAAATACCCTTGGTTCGGTCCCAGGCTGACGGAATAGGCCCAGGCTGGACCGGGCACGCCCGGCAGCATACCCACCAGACTGAAAGCCTTGAAGTCCTCGGTCCATTCTAGGGTGTAGTAGGCGGACGGGTTGGGTGGCAGCGAGAGCTGCAGAACACCGGCCTCCGCGTCGTAGCCGCATTCGAGGAGGAGGTCATCGCCGGAGGCGACCATTGGCAGGGCGAGGCTCAGGGCGATTATGTAGACGCCAAGCGATGGGGATGTCTTCATGGTGGGAGCTCCTGCGTGATTCGTTTGAAGTAGACTAGTCTGTGTCATCGGATCAAGAGCCGATAAAACTGACAGGGTTCGGACCCGGCCGGCCACACGATCGTGAATGGGACAATCGGTGGCGTGTTTGTGCTTAGCGGGAACCAGTTTTCCAAATCTGGCGAGCCCAGGAGGACATAGTCCGCTCCCCGCGGCCCATCGACATGAAGGGAAAGCGTGCCATCTGAGAATCCGCCAACCTCTAGCTCCGTGGGCGCCGTGGCACTCGGAACGACTACGACGGTGCGCACGGGCAGGTCCAGGGACTCGCAGCCGGCGATATTGACGGTGGTAACCGCAAAGTAGTAGGGCTTGCCCTCGATCAGGCCCACGAAGTCGGCCGAGTGGCCACGAGTCGTTTGTGCCACAGTTATACCGGCGACGGAGTTGAAGTTTGTCTCCGCCATGTAGACGGAGAACCGCTCGATGACTTCCTCGGGTTCCACCCGTTCCCAAGCCACCCGCGTGATGCCGTAGAACGAGTTGACCACCGTCTCGGCCGGATTCGGGACCAGGGTAGCTGCCAACGCCGAGGCCCCGTCGCTTTCACGACCGAGGTTATCCATTGTTGTCAGGAGCACCGGATAGCCGTGCCCGGCGAGCAGGTTCGTCGCCGTGTGGCTGACCGTGAATCGGTCTAGCACGACCGGCGTCGCGGCGCCCGCAAGATATAGGTGGTAGGCGGCCAGCAGGTTGTTTGTGTGCGGGTCCGCGCCGTCCGGCGGGAGCCACGAAAAGGCCAGCCAGTTCGTCCCGCAGACCGACGCGAGGTTTCGCACCTCGCGTACGCGATCCACCGAAGCTTGAGCTGATTGCGAGCGGACCACCGGATCGAACTGCCCCAGGGCGTCCTCCGCGACCACGGCCACAAAATAGATGCCATACGGATCCAGACCCGTCAGCGTCCACTGCTTTGTCTCCGCCGGCACGTAAGCGAATGGCTCCAGGCCGGCCACGCTGTCATAGTAGGCTGGGCCCAGATAGACGCGGTAGCGTGCCACGTCCTGTTGCCCGACGTCATTGTAGGCCGTCCAGTCGAGGTCAATCGCGCTGAAGAAGTCCACTGAGTCACGCGCCATGAAGCCGCAGCCCAGGCAAGTCACCGGAGCGGGCACGTTCGTCGTGGTCACCACGATGCTGAACTCGCGCGAAACCACATGCCGCAGTGGCGGCGACGGTTCATCGCCGACGAACACCGAGAATTCCCGCGACACCAATTCACGAGCGATGATGTAGGCGGCAGCATATGTCACAGTCGGGTCAAACCCGCCAAGCGCGTCCACCGGTACCACCGCGAAAGCGTGGTCTTCCCACGCGGGCAAGTTGGTGAACGTGATCGAGAAGGTCTCACCGGGCACCGACGCATAGCGGCTCATCTGGGACACGTCCGTGAAGCCGTGCGTGGACATAAAGATGTCGTAGCGCGCCACATCCTGTTCCGCCCATTGGTTGTAACCGGACCATGACAGCGCGACGGACTCGCCGGTGGGAATGGACGTGACCGTCAGATTGGCGACGGCTGTGGGTGGCGCTGGAGTGCTCACCACGATGCTGACCTCGCGGGAGACAGCCTGTTTCAGGGGCGGCGATGGTTCGTCGCCAACAAACACGGAGAACTCGCGGGACGCCACCTCGCGCGCGATGACGTAGGCGGCGGCGTAATTCACGACCGGGTCGAATCCGCCCAGCGCGTCCACCGGCACCACGGCGAAGCAATGATCTTCCCACGGAGGCAGGTTCGTGAGCATGATCGAGAAGGTCTCGCCCGGCACCCACGTGTAGCGTGTCATCTGCGACACGTTGGTGAACCCGTGCGTGGACATGTAGATGTCGTAGCGCGCCACGTCTCCTTGGGCCCACTGGTTGTAGCCAGCCCAGGAGAGGGTGACGGTTTCACCGGTAGGCGTGGCTGTCACGATCAAGGGCGACACCTTCGTGGGCACGGCAGGCGTGGTCACGGCAATGCTGACTTCACGCGACACCGCCTGTTTCAGGGGCGGCACCGGCTCGTCGCCGACGAACAGCGTGACTTCGCGGGAAATCACCGCCTTGTATTCCGGCGTCTGAATGCCTCCGACGTGGATGGAATACTCGCGCGAGATGATTTGCTGAACAAGCACCGGTTGGGCTTGAGTGCCACAGACAATGAGCATCCAGAGACCCGCGAGCAGCGCCGCGAATGACAAACGGCGTGCGCCCCGCATCGCAGTTGCACGCCGTCGGCGCGGGGCGTAACCTGTGCGCATGTCAGAACTAGCACTGAAGATCTTAGCGGAGTTCCGAGCCCTCGCGCCTTCCGAACGAGCGGAGGTGGCCGCGACGGTGAACCGGGAGTTTGACGCCGATGCCGCGGAACGGCTGCGCATCCTGGAGGAAATCACAAGCCGATACCGATCCGAAGGGGACGCGCCAGCTAGTCTGCATGAGGAATGGGTGGACGGAATTCTGCCTTCCAAACACACCCCATGAAGACCGTCTTCGCGGACACCTCGGGCTTCTATGCCGCGATGGACGCGGTGAGAGATTTCGAGCGGGGACTGCTGCGCCTGCGTGAGGTAAGCTTCGTGGATGCCCAATTGCATGCCGCCGGCATCCAACGTTGCTTGGCGGCCAATCGCCGGCACCTCAGCCTGACCGACTCCGTTTCCCTCGAGTGGATGAACGAGCGCCAAGTGGCCGAGGCCAGGGACGGTAGCGCAGCTTTGGAAGCTGCTGTATCGCAGGTTTGAAACCTGCGGGGCGTCGCTGCAAAGAGGGGCGTCCTGCCGGTAACAAACCGGCGCTACGGCAGGATGCAATCCTGCGCTACGCGGCGTTTGCGACCGGCCTGCCTTTCTGGTAATCACACCAGCATGTTTCCGCGAGAAGACAATCCGCGCTTGGAGCGAGTAGCGTTTGAACTTCGCGCCAGTGGGGTGAAGCCCGCGCCTGCCAATCCGCTCCGTTCCGGCACCCACAGCCGGGGCTACCTGCCCCACGTCAAACGCGAGGGCGCCTCGTACTTCGTCACGTTCCGGTTGGCGGATTCGCTGCCGGAGCCGGTGCTGTTGAAGATTCAGGGCAAACGCGCGGAGCGCTTGCGCCGGTTTTACGCGGACCAACAAGCACGCAAGACCCTGGGTGTGGCGCCGCGCAGCGAGGACACCTTGGAGGACATCGAGCGCGATTACTTCCGCGAGATCGAACGCTTTCTGGATCGTGGCGCCGGCAAGTGTGTTCTGCGGCAGCCGGAGGTGGCTGGCATGGTGGCCTCGGCACTGACGTTTTTCGACGGGCAGCGTTACCGGCTCGATGCCTGGGTCGTGATGCCCAACCACGTCCACGTCTTGGTCTGGCCCATGCCCAACCATTCGCTGAGTGAGATTCTTCATAGTTGGAAGCGATTCACGTCGCGCGAAGCGAACAAGGTTCTGGGCCGGACGGGGGACACGTTCTGGCAGCGGGAATCGTACGACCATTGGATTCGGAACGACGAGGAACACGCCCGGTGCTGCCGGTACACGATTCTGAATCCTGTGAAAGCGCGGCTGTGCGCCACGCCGGAAGCCTGGCGCTGGAGCAGTGCCTGGCGCGGAGAGCCGATGCCGCAGACAACGCTGTAGCGCAGCTTTGAAAGCTGCTGTATCGCAGGTTTTTGAACCTGCGGAGCGGGCGGGCGGTGAACGGCGCCCTGCCGGTTGCAAACCGGCGGTACAGCAGGATGCAATCCTGCGCTACGGGAATGTGCGCCCCGTACGGCCGCGGCACGATGCCGCGGGCTGGGAAGATGCCCGGTTTTCATGGCAGGAAACCTTGAGAGGTTTTACTGGAGAACTGCCACGAATTCAGGGCCGGACTACTTTGACCTGGATGGCAGCATAGCCGTCTTTCACGGGCACATTGGCGGTCCAACGAACCACCAGCGGGTCTTCAGTGACGACAGAGGTTACCGCAGCGGTGGCTTCCGTGAAGTTGCCGTCGGAACGCGGCGTGGCGCGAACCGTGACGACGGATGCTTGCTCCACATTGGTGGTCTCCACCACCACGGTCGTATTAGTCACGGTCGGAATGACAACGTCCGCGCCAATAGCTCCGAACTCTGCACGAGGGTCTACCGGGGCACTGTTGCCATCGATCGAGAGAATTCGGACGCTCGGACCGTTTGCGGGGAGCCAGATTTGAGGCGTAGCACCGCTGGTCAGCTCCACAACACTCGGATCGGGAGCGACTACGAAGCTGCTTGCCGTGCTCGCAGTGACTCGTTCCAGGCGTATCCTGCCAAGGCCGCCATTGAAGAAGCCCTTCCCGCCTACACACTGAACATTGCCGTTGCCAGCCAGCACCTCGCACACAAGCCGGATTCCACCGCCGCTTCCACCAGCGGCATCATCATCACTGGGCTGGCTTCCAAGCACGCCGCTTCCCCCATTTGCGTGAATTGCACCGACAATCGTCAGAGTCCCGCTACTGGCGATCAGGATCGCGCCACCACCCGCTCCTCCACCTCTGACTGGTTGCCCACCTGTGTTCTGTCTTCCACCAGCGCCTGAGCCCCCGATCAGTGGAATCAGCGACGGGTTTCCATACAGCGATGACCCGTTGACACCCAACGATCCGTAGCTGCCTCCTCCCCCACCATAGGTATGAGCATACCATATCGCCTCGAACCGCCTTTGCCCGCCACCTGGCCCAAACCCCGGAGCATCCTCAGCGCCTGGGGCATAATTGCCCGAACCGCCCCTGAACCCGCCAGGCCCTGGCTCGGCCAGCAAAGGTGGGGGTTGCTGCCCCTGTCCATCTAAGTTCACTGTCCCATCTATCGTTACGTCCCCTTGGACCAGCCAAACGACCGGCGCGCGGCTGGCGTGGTTCTTGAACGTGACAGTTGCGCCGCCCTGGATTGTGACGCTGGAGTACTTGAACACAACCGCCCACTTAGCGGGGTCGTAGATGCCCTTGCCGGCGTTGGCGGCGTTGTTGGCGTCCCAGTTGCCGGTGACGGCCTGGCTCAGGTCAATCACCGTGTCGGCGGCGATCACCAGCGCGCCGTCGGAGCCGTCGGACGGGATGTTAATTGCGGCCTTTGCAGCCTCCATGCTCATCGCGGCCACGACAGCACAGGTCAATAGGCGGATCGTTGTCTTCATGCTCTTGCTCTCTCCGTGTTTGTGGCATAGTTGTCTGAATCGAGATGCAGACCGTTACAAGGGTGCCGCAAGCTCGCGCGCCTGTCTGTAGTCATTTCCTACTAGCCCATCCTGGTCATGCGCGGGACAAGTTTTGGCCATATGTATGCACCGGGCATTACGGGCTGGGTGTGCCTTGTGGGTGGTAACGGCGGCAGGATCAGCATTGCCGCGCTGGACCGGAGCCCATCGCGCCATGTGTCGCTTCGGGTAGTGTGGCGCGAAGCGTATGGAGTGTGTCCAGCTTGCTGGCGCTATGACCGGACGGTTTACGATGCCGGCTCTCCCAAAGCGGCGAAGGATCGCCGCAGTCCGAGGCTCGAGGATCAAGGCCCTCGTTCATGCAGCTTGACGATTGCGGCGGTGCGCGAGGTGACGGCGAGCTTGGCGTAAATGCTTCGGAGATGATTGCTGACGGTCGAGGGGGCAATGCCTAGCAAGCCTGCGACTTCCTTGGTTTGTCTGCCTTGTGTGATCAGGCGCAGAATCTCACTCTCGCGCGGTGTCAAACCGTAGACAGGGGCAATCGCGGACGAGCGGGGCTGCTGGTGGAAGTGGACGGCGACCCGCCGAGCGATCTCGGGTGTCATGGGCGACCCGCCGGCGTGGACTTCGCGGATGGCATCGAGAATCTGAGCGGGCGTCACCCGTTTGAGGAGATAGCCGACCGCGCCGGCTTGGAGCGATTTGAATATCAACTCATCGTCGCCATAGAGCGTGAGCATGATGGGCAGCAAATCGGGCAGGCGAGTCCGCAGTTCGCGCACGCATTCAATGCCGTCCCTGTCGGGCAACTTGATGTCCACCAGGACCACGTCGGGGCGCGTCGCGGGCAAGTGTTGAAGCGCATGCTCGGCGTTCGGATGCGAGCTGGCGCACCGCAGGTTAGGCGCGGACGCAACGATCCGCTCGACGGTGCGCCGGAAGTCTGTGTCGTCCTCAATGATGCTGACTGAGATGGGCATGGTTCAATGTGATGATGACGGCTGTGCCGCGGCCGGGCGCGGTTCCGATGCGGAATTGGCCGTGTGCCTCTTCGACGCGCCGCCGCATGTTGGCGAGTCCGTTGCCTGCCTCGCTTCTATTCGCCAAGTCAAATCCCTTGCCGTTGTCGGCTAGGGTGAGGGTGAATTCCTGGCCGACGACCGTTAGCTCGACGCGGAGCGATTTGGCGCCGGAATGACGCACGGAGTTATGGATGGCTTCCTTGCAGGCGAGAAACAGGTTCTGGCGCTGCTGCGCACTGAGGGGCCACGCGGGGATGTTCTCGGGCAGATTCAGGTCGAGCGTCAAATCCGCGGCCCAAGTGTGCTCGCGAGCTCGCTGCACGAGGTAACTGATGAGATGATCGAGCGTGTCTTTGCCGGGCTGGACTGCCCAGACGATCTCGTCGAGGCTGCGGGCGGCTTCGCGGGCGAGCTCAGGCATGTTGTCTTTTGAAGCCGGTCTGGGGGGGCCGTCGATTAGCAAGGCCAACTGGTTGAGCCGCGCGCCCAGATCGTCGTGCATGTCACGAGCGATGCGGGTTCGCTCCTGGGCCAACGCGTTCTCCCGTTGCAGGTCCTGCATGCGCTGCCTCTGGCGATAGTGCCAGGAGAACACGGTTCCAACCACCGCCATGCCCGTGGCGGCACACGCCGGCCAAAACCACCACATCTCGTACCAAGGGACGACCACCGAAAACGCCAACTGTGCTCCCGTCTCGTTCCAGAGCCCGAAGTTGCTCGCCGCACAAACGCGGAATCTGTACGTGCCCGGACGCAAGTTGGAATACACGGCGACGCGGTCGCTGCCTGCCTCGACCCAATCCTGGTCCAAACCTTCGAGGCGATGGCGGAACAAAACCCGGTCTCGACCCCGGAACCTGGGCGCCGTGTAATGAATCTCGACGAGGCCGGCGCGGCCACGTTTCAGTCCTGATGGGACCTCCGCGCGCTGATTGCCAACCGGCTGTTGTCTGCGGCTCATTCGGGCCGCACTGACGCCGGCCGCAACCGGCCCTGCGATTTTGAATCGCGTGTCGTCATCCACAATGACCTGCTCGATTACGATGGGCGGAGCGGCGTCGGAATTTAGCACGCGGACAGGGTCGCACACCACCGCGCCCTGGGCCGTGGCAAACCAGAAAAGGCCGTCCGGTGTTTTGCAGGCGGCTGGCTGACTTCGCTGGCC
>JAXDCU010000081.1:0-2841 GCA_034677645.1 Verrucomicrobiia bacterium | reverse complement strand
CTGGCGCTTCCAGGACTCCGCTATCGAGGCGCTGTAATCGAAGCGGTCCCGGACAACCGTTCCAGGACCCAGGCTGGAGCAACCGGCCAGGAGCAGAGATGAGGCAAAAACCACCAGTGCTCTGCACCCCGCCTTGCGTGGGATGGTGGTCATCATCGGGTGCATGATACTCCGCGTACCGGAATGCGTACACGCAATTCCGCGTGCTCAGGTCCTCCCTAAAGCGCAGGAGAGCCGGAGCACTTGTACGCATGCTCCGCGGGTTTCACACCACGCAGACCAAATCCTCGCGAATCAGGAGTTTGCGCCCGCGCTGGCCAGGCGCGGCGCGCGGACGAGCAATTCTGTGGTCTGCGAAACTGGCCTTGTGTTTGGCTCCTGGTTACGGTTCGCTATCGGCGCACATGCTTGGAAGCCGCCCAGCCTGCTTGAGCCGGCGCGGAGCCTGGTGGCGCGCCGGGCGGCGACGGCATCTTCGGGCACCTCGCCAATGTGAATCGGCCTTGAAGCTGAGCATGGTGACAAGTCATCCACGGCCCAAACCTGTCAGACTCTCGATCACGGTCGGTCTGGTGGTGGTCGTGGTAGGTTTGACGATGTCGCGGGTAGTAGCCGTTGCTGGCGCATTCCAACCAACCGCGCTCCCGATCAGGGTTGGGGGTCCCTTGTCGAGCGGAGCGTTGGTGCTGGAGAGTGAGGCGCGTCCGAATGGTCACGTGGAGGCTCTGGGCGAGCAAGCCGGTGTCTGGGGCAGTCTTGCCGCCGGATTCGAAGGTTGGGTGTATCCCTTCAAGCTCTTCGACGGATTGTCGCTCTTCGCCATCAACGGCGACGGCTCGCTTTTTGACTTGCGGTCCATTGCTGCCCGCCAGATCGCCACGCCGCATCTTGCCCAGATCGAATACACAGCGACCGATTGGCAACTCACGGCAACTTGGTTCGTGCCGCGCTCAATGCCGGGCGCTTTGCTATTGCTCGACTACGACGGCCCGCGCGATCTGGAGCTCAATCTGCGGTTTCGTCCGTCGCTCGCCCCGATGCACCTGAGTGCTGGGGGGCCGCTTGCGGTCTCGTGGGACACGTTGCGTCGTGAACTCGCGGTGCGCGAACCCGTCAGACACCTCGACATGCGCGTGAATTGCCAATGGGTCACCGCTGATCGTGAGACGGGTGAGGACGGCCAGCAGGAAATCCGACTGAAGCTCCCTCGGCGCGGCGGGCGCCGCGGCAACGTGCCGATCGCAATCAGCCTCGGTTACCCGACTCAACCCGATGCTGAGCGCGTCGTTCACCGACTGCTCACGGAGACGGAGAGCCTCTTGGCCGAGGCAAAACACCATTATGCGCAAGCGATCGCCAGAGCGCCACGCGTCAAATCACCGGATGCGGCCGTCAATGACGCGCTTACGTGGAGTGTTGTCTCGCTCGACCAACTCCGCATCAAACATCCTGAACTGGGTTACGGCCTGGTTTCGGGCTACAGCGGCTCCGGCCGAGGGACGCGCCCTAAATACTGCTGGTTCTTCGAGGAACCAACGTTGACCGGACGCGCGTACCACTTGCTCGGGATGTCAGACCAGGTTCGGGAGGCGCTCCAGTTTCTGCAGCGGTTCCAGCGCGAGGACGGCAAGACAGTTCATGAGATCGTCCAAAGCCTTCCCTACTGGACGAACTACTTTCGAGAGTTTCCTTACGCCTACCTGCATAGCGACGGCCCCGTCTACTACCTCTTCGCGTATGGGGACTACTACCGCGCCACCGGTGATGCCGGATTCATCCGCGACGAATGGCCTCGGATTCGCCGGACGCTTGACTGGTGTCTTTCGGCCATGGACCCAGCCGACGGCTTGATGCGCATCGAACCAGGCGACTGGGGATCGTCCGAAAGCTCGCGAGCGGTTTGGAAAGACACTCAGCTGCAGGGAATGTGGGTACAGGCGCTCCGGAGCATTGACCGGCTGGGACGACTTGTGGGGGAAGATTTGCTTGCTGAGCGCTGTGAGCAAGTGGCGCGTCAGGCCCAGGCGTCGATCGATACCAAACTGTGGGAAGGCCAAACTGGCACATACCTGTGGGGGCTGGATCGGCAAGGGCTGCCGCTCAGATCACTCGTGCCTCATCATGCCGTGAGTTTCTGGTTAGGATCGCTTCCCACTAAGCGTGTTGAGCTGTCACTTCAACGGATGGCCCTCTCGGACTTTCGCACCGATTGGGGCGTGCGCAGCCTGGCGATGTCCGATCCCAAGTACGATTCGCAAGACTACCAGGCCGGATCGGTGTGGCCCGTGTGGAATGCCGGCGTGATCGTCGCAGATTACCGCAATCATCGGGCGGTGGATGCCTTTCGGAATTGGCGTGCCATGGTTAGTGCCCGGACCTTGGACGGTCTCGGTCCCATGCCAGAAGTGTTGGACGGTCGCTGTTTTCAGAGGCTGGTCGAGGGCGTGCCGCATCAGATGTTTTCCGAGCTTGCGGTCGTGAACGGATTCTTTGAAGGCCTGTTAGGGCTGGAGGTCGACGTGCCGGCGCGCCGAATCAACCTGGCGCCGCGTTTGCCTCCGACATGGAACGCGGTGGAAGTGAAAGGAATCCCTTGCGGGTCAGGTTCGCTGGACTTGCGTGTTCAGCGCAGGGGAGATGATTACGTGCTGACTTTCGATCTCGATTCGCCGGGCGGCGTGCGTGTCACCCTTGCCCCGGAGTTGCCCGCTGGTTCGCAACTAATCTCGGCGTCGCTTGATGGGAAAACTGTGGCGTGCGATCAAGAGGTGTTGCCGGCGTCCACGCGAATGCTAATGCATCTGGAGAATTGTCGCGGCGGACACGCCATGCGCCTGCGGT
>JAXDCU010000080.1:0-12647 GCA_034677645.1 Verrucomicrobiia bacterium | reverse complement strand
CAGATCGGTTGGGATCTGATTGCCTGTGTCCTGACTCTGAGTGGGTTCTGTGCCCAGCCAAGCCAATTGGCGTTGGCCGAGCGTTTGTATGAGGACACGGCGCTGGAGGACTTGCTGGGCATCCGGTTGGAGAAGATCAACGCGGCTCGACTCTACCGGGGCTTGGGGCGACTCATGAGGTCGATGATTTGAACTGGTCTATGGCGCGCCTCGATCGGGTTTGACCTTTAAGCCTGCCACAGTGGCCAGGGCCTTTTGGCGCGCGTCAAACGTGTAGAGTTCCTTGGCCCCAAGCGCTCGGGCGGCGGCAACGTGGAGCACGTCCGAAGCGCGTGTCCCGAGTTGTTCGGTGTGGTTGGCGCTGAGGGCTTCTGCTTCGGTGTACACGTCCGCCCAAATCAGGGGGCTGTCCACCAAGGCGCCGCTCTGAAGGTCCGTTTCAATGGTTCGCAGCAGAGCTTGGCATTGCTGGGTTTTCATGTCCCCGCGGAAGACGGCCAGCCGAAAAGCGTTTCGGAGTTCATGCCGCTGCCAAGGCGTCAACGCGAGGGAAGCTCGAAAGGTGGCGCTGATTCGGCCGGCTTGCGCGGTGTTTGAGTCCTGCGCGTAGAGCGAGAACAGGAAGCTGGTGTCGGCATAGATTACCATCGGCTTTCCTCCCGTTCGCGCAAGACAGCGTTCGGAATGATCTTGTTCCCGAAGATGGCCTTCGCGCGGGCGGCGAAGTCGGGCATCTTGACCTTGGCCGGGACTGCGGGCCGGGGCGGGACGATCCGCGCGACGGGCCGGGTCCGATTCAAGACCGTGACTTCCTCCCCTTGCGCAACGAGGGCGAGAATGGCGCTGAACTTGTGGCGCACTTGTCGAATCGTTGCTGTCTTCACGTGTAACAATATGTGACACGCTCGCCCGTCCTGTCAAGCCGCGCGCGCCAATCCAAATCCTCCTGTAAACTCACCACGAAGAATGGGAAGTCCGCGAAGGCGAGCCCCGAAATCAGCATGGGCGTTTTGGTTATTACCTATGAAACAGAATTCGGCATGCTGATCGCTGTTTCTTCAAGGTCTTGTTATCTTCGTGGTGAAATTAGTCAACTGCTGGCACCTTACGCGATGATTAGAGTGATCGCCGCGGGCGTCCCAGCCCGCCTGGCTCAATCCAGGCGAAGGCGGACGCCTACGCACGGGCGGCGGGCGTGGCCGGTCCGCGTTCGGTCCAGTGATTTTGTCGAAGAGAAACAGACAATCTCCCGCGGAGCCGCCAAGCTTGCAGCGCGGCTCAGCCGCAACCGAACGATTCAGCTCACCGATTGCGGCTCATTCCCGACTCCCGGATTGCCGAGCGAAGTCGCTGGGCCGGCAGTCGGTGAAGCGCCCTTGTGAGCTGCCCATCGGTCCCAGCAGTGACCGGCGATTGCTCCGAGCACACAGGCAATGATCACGTTCCAGGTGAGCACATGGAGCCAGCCGGCGAACAATCCAACGATCCCCGCCAAGACTCGGCGGACTATGGTAATGGCGCGTGGCATGTGGCAGCTAACGTGACGGGGACCCGCATCCGACCTCAGTGCAGCCACCCAGCGCGGCAATAGAAGCCGTTGGTTGGCTGTTCGGTCCACCCGCTGGTTGCCTTTCTGTCACATCTCCTCACTGGTCGCGGCGCGATCGCTATTGTCCATGAGGCGCGCGATCTTCCAAGCGCCTCCAGAGCCGCGCTTCACAATAAAAAGCGACTTCCCAGTGACGTATATCGGCTCGCCGCCAGCTTTCGGCGTCGCGGTCAGCATATAGGCCGACCAAAAGTATCCCATATCACCGGACACCACGACTTCCTTCAAGGTGCCATCACCCTCGAAATGGAACTCTTTGAACAGCGCCCCATACAGTGCGCGAATGGCATCCTTCCCAACGATCACAGGCTGATCTTGGGGCATGACTATGGGATCATCCACGTAAAGGGAAAGCAACAAATCCGCGTTGCCAGCGAGCCATCCAGAACGCCAATTCGCAGCAAGCTGCCTGATCGCTTCGATGTCATTCTCTTCCATCATAGTCGAATCTCGTGATGAACCACCTTGTTCTGCGCAGCCTGCCATCGCCAAGGCCAAGACATGCGCAAACCTGCCGATGTATTACTTCATGATGGCGAACGCCCCGGCTCAGCCACGCCGGGTTAACGCCGTCCAAATGAAACCAAGACGCTCTCTCGGCGTGGGCTGGCGAGTCTGGTTTGGTCCGGAATCTCTCGATGTGCGATCCCTTGGTGACCAACTCGACTGTCACCCAGCCACACGCCAGCGCGAACAACAGAGCGTAAGATGCCAGATTTGCCGCGAATGCACCCCGACGAATGCGTGCCGGATCCACAGCGGTCCAAGTCCGCGTGCATGCACGGGGCTCGAGCACCACCGAGAGGTAAAAGCATGGTACGAGCAAGAGCGCGACCGCTGCGGGCACCATCCAGTGCGAGTAACCCTCAGCCGGAGCGAGCCACGCCACGCCGAACAAGAAACCCAAAACCCGCCAGACAGGACAGTCGAGTTCCCATTTCCACTTATCGGCGGCCAGCCCGAACGGCAGCATTACCGCGAACTCCAGCGCGAGCATGGCCAGCCATGCGAACGGAACGCCCACGAGAGTCAAAAAAATGTTGGCCTTTGCGACACCCAGGAACGCATCACGACGGGAGAGGGTGACACACACCAGGCACTCCCTCATATGCACTGTGAACATGGGTTTCATCGGCTTCCACGGCGAACGACAGAACTGACCGACGCGGGCGGCCAGTGGCGTCCGAATTGAAAACTGACGCAGCCCGCCCGCGTTCGGTCCAGTGATTCCGTTCGGCGTCTGCATCATTACTGAATACCCACAGCGCGGTAAAATCGCTGGGGCGCGTTCGTCGCAGTCGCGTCCGTCAGCCAAGAAGGCGACGCCGTAAGGAGTAGGTTCGTAAGTGTGAACCAGTTCGTCGCCGGGAGGACTACGGAGGACTCAATGCGATACGTCGCCCCCACCGTACCCTGAATCCGGAATTCCCGGTCTTGCCCAAGCTGGAGTTGCGAGGGTGCGGGACCGACTTGCTCGGGCTCTCCGATGGTCAAGTCGTCAAACCCAAATCCCTCCGGTGACGTACCGAGGTTGTGAAAACGGACACCGGTGAACGGGCGGGAGCGATCAATCACCCCCAGGTAGAACACTCCCGCCGAGCCTTGTGGGATGGTGATCGGTGGAACAATGCTGTCCGTGAATCCGTCCGCGCGGATCAGGGTGAGACGAAAGGAATTTCGCTCCGTATCCATGCCGTAGAAGCCGATCGCCGCCTGTGGGCTGCTGAAAGCGATGTGGAAGAAATTGTCTAGCTGCGTGACCTCGCCGAGGTCCAGCTCAAGCAGATTGGTGCCCGTGATGGGGAAAATGCCGGACGAAGTCTGATCCGGGCGGCTCACGGTTCGGGTCGCATAAACCCCTGGAGCGGAGCCGGACAAGACAGCCGTGTTGGTTCCAAAAACGAGGACCGTCGGAGACGAATCAGTCGGGTAGCCTTCGAACGATTCGGTGCCTGTGCCCCGCAGGCGTGCCAGGAACTGTGCGGCGACGGCTTGGCTGTTCGGATAGCTCGGGCGTGGAACCGTCCCGGTGTTGTGCACCGGCCATGGGCTGACATCCTCCGCAAAGTAAACCTCGATGCTGGCATGGGTCTGAAACGCGGCCGCAGATTGGGTGGCGATTTCCTGGGGGGTGAGCACCCTGCCGAACACCGCCAGATCATCGATGCTTCCCACATAGGCCTGGGCTGGGTCCATCCCGAAGGAGGGCGGAGTCAGAGAATCCAGGTCTTGGCCCACCACGAAGATGCCGCCGGTCCCGAGCGCCTGCCCAGTTCCCACGGTTCGGCTGCCGACCTGGCGCCCGTCCACATACAAACCCATCAGGCCCGAGGCTGCCTGCCAAGTGATCCCGATGTGATGCGGAACCCCGTCCAGTACGTCGATCCCCTGAAAGTCATAGATGTTGCCCTGGATGATCGAGCGAAAAGCACCCGCGGTCGAACCGAAGGTGAACTCATTGTCGCTGTTTCCCACCGCATAGCCGAGGAAATGGCTGAGTCCGTCGTCCTGGCCTTGCACCAGAAACGTGACGGTCACGGCAGATGGCGGCATGGGAAACGAAGTCAGCAGCATCCGGCTCTGGACATCCTTGGCCGGGAGCCGGAGGGCTGGGTCATCGGATGAAAGCAGCAACCCGGGCTGCCCCAATTCAACGTTGCTGCCATAGGTCCCATCGACGGCAGGTCCGAGAGAACCGGCATTGAAGGCGATGACGTCCGAGACCTCGTTGAAACGCCAATAGGCGACTGGAGCCTGGGCGGTTACGGTTTCGAAGTAGATCGTTGAGGCCGACGACGACCAGACTCCAGAGTGAACTACTGCAGAAACCACAACTGCCCATCCGGCCCACTGTAACCGAGCAATGATCGTATTCATGCGTTGTTTGTTTTCTTCCGAACAAGTCATGGACATCCGAAATGACGCTTTCTTTTGCATCGTAGGCCAGCTTAAGCTTGAGAACCTTTCAGTCAAGAGGAAGCCTGAAACCAAGGAGGGAGAATATGGAAAACCGCATGTGCTTCGTCGTTACACATACAGTGGGTATCCAGAAGCCGGCGTCGTGTCATAGCCTGCGCCACAGTCTTACAAACTAGCCGACGATTTCCAATGTTGCCGGGCGAAACGGAGTGGTATTCTATGGCTAGCTGGTATTGCCTTATGAGCATATGAGTGACCAAGAACAAAAAAGCAGCCGGTGCTCTCGCGACGGAGCCGCTGAGCGTCCAGGAGCGCACGATTCCCGGAGCGATGCCAGAGGCGGAGCTTGACCGCACGATCTTGAATGCCGCCATCCTGAACGGCGCGCTAGAATTCATGCCGCAGTCGCTGGCAACGCTTGCGATTGTCCCGTTGCAGATGCGCCTGGTCTACCGGATCGGCAAGAGCTTTGGCTACGAACTGGCGCGCGGCCACATCGCTGATTTTCTCGCCACGGTAGGCGTTGGTTTGACCTCGCAGGTGATCGAGGGGTATGCCCGGCGTATTCTCGGCGGTTTCACGCTCAAGGCTGCCGGCAGACTGGTCAGCGGTCTGGTTGGCCAGGCGACGGGGTTTGCGTTTGCATTTGCGACGACCTACGCCCTTGGCCAGGTCGCCAAGCGCTACTACGCCAACGGCCGGACCCTGAGCGTGGACCAACTGAAGGAAACGTTCGCGACGATGGTGTCGGAAGGTCGATCGCTGCAAAACCGCAATGGTGCTGAGATCGCGGATAGGACTCGGCATGCCAACGTCAACGAGCTACTGCCACTGGTGAAACAATCGTCCTGACACACAATTCCTGCAATGACACTCGCTGCAATTCAAATCAACACCCTGTCGACCGAGTATGCCGTTGGCTGGTTCACTCTTGGCCTGATCAACGCCGGACTGGCTCAGGGCAAGGGCCGCAGTGGCCTGGGCTGGTGGCTCGTGTCTCTGTTGCTTGGCCCGGTGGCGACTTTCTTGATCGTGGTGCTGGACCCCGTGAAACCAAAGCCTCCGACCTGAGAGGCCGATACGTGGCGCAGCGATGGCGGGGCCGAACCGGCCGCCGGTGGACACCAACGTCGTCCGGCCCTCCTTGATGCCGCGGGCCGCTGCCGACCGGCACCACCAAGCCCAGTGCCACCAAACGGTTCAAGCGCCCTCGCGTAGCTCGCGTGGTGAGGCCAATCCGAATCCAGGGTCTCGCTACGGTCTCGCCCGCGAAAGGAACCGGCCCGAATGTAGGCATCCGGGAAAGCCTCCTGCCGCTTCGCGCCGCGGAGCAGGAGGCGGGGCGTTCATGGTTTTGATGCCGGACCAGGCGCGCGGCGTGGCTGTTCGACGTGCTCCACGATTGCCCGGCGCATGGCTTCGCCTGCCCTCGCTGAAACCATTTGCGTGCTGGGCGGGTCGTTGAATATCTGCTTCGGCCCGGCCAACGCGTTGTAGGCCGCATAGACGCTCGTTGGTGGACAAGTCGCGTCGATGAACCCGACGGTGACAATCCCGGCACACCGAACGCGCGTGGCGAAGTTCATCGCGTCATAATAGCGCACCGCTTCGACGACATTCGAGGCAGGGACGGCGGGCGGGTTCGCCAGGAACTTGGGCCACCCGTTCGGCCGCCCAACCACCACACCCGTGTGATCGCACATTGCCGGCACACCGGCGGCGAAGAAACTCACGCGCGGGTCCAGGGCGGCAGCGACGATCGACTGCGCGCCGCCTTGGCTGCTGCCGTGGACTATCAAGGTGCGCCCGTCCCACTCCGGTTGCGCCGTGAGGAAATCAATGGCCCGCACCAACCGCAGGAACATGCCAAGGAAGTAAATGGTCTCGCGCGACTCTCGGCCCCGCGTGCGGTAGTCCTTCAGGTCGGCATTGGCGAGCTTCGTGTAGTAGCCAGCGGGTCGCCCGTTGGGCAAGCCGTGAGCGTTGATATCCAACGCTAGCATGCCCTTCCCGGCCCATCCGACAGCGCCGCTGAGGCTCGAACTGCGTACGCCGGCGCCGTGGACGGTGAGGATGATAGGCAGGCTTCCGGGCCGAGCGCCCACGGGCCGCGCATAATAACCCGACACCGGCGCGCCGAGGCTGTCAGCCTGGAGATCGAAGCACTCGACGTTTGTTGACGTCGATTTCACGGGAGTCAGACGGGCGTTGACCGGCACCGCCGCGAGCTTCTTCTTGTGCGCCGCCCAAAACGCGTCGAAATCCTCCGGCACCGGCAGGCTCGGTTTGATCCGGAGCGGGTCAATGGCCGCCCCAGCGACCGCGGTGCGAGTCGGATGATTCGTGCCTCGGAAGACAGCACGACAGTGAAGGAATCCCGGCTCGTCCAGCCTTCCGATGATGGTCGCACTCCCGTTGGTCAGGCGCACGACGCTGTCAGTGGTCGGGGGCACGCCGTCCTTGGAAATAGTCCATTGCACCTTGGCATCGTTCACGGGTCGCTCACCTGACTGTAAGGTAATGGTGAACCTTACAGGAGTCCCTTGCGCGTAAGTGGCGTCGGCGCGGTCGGTGGCGACGGCGAGGACCAGGTTGGATGAAGTGTTTGCGGATGTCTCCGACGCAGCGCGGGAGGCTGCTGCATCGGTCAACAACACGGCCAGGGCTGCCAAGAACCAGGTGGAACGGGTCATTTTCACAGGATTATCACGAACCGGACGGTTTAGGTGTTCAGTTTCAGTTGCCGACCAGCCAGCGCATGAACTCACGCCTCTCAAAACGATCAATGGCCGAAGGGTACTCCAGCGCTCCGATCTTGAGAAGCCTGGCCCGAAGAATTCACAGTTGTCCGGCGCAATTCCTCAGGCTTGATTAGCAAGTCCTTGAGACCTTCGGCGGCCTTCGCAATCCGAGATTCAGCCGCTGACTTCGCATCGCTATGCATATGAGCAAGATTCAGTCTTTCACCCACCTCTCCACCCTCGCCCTGCGCCGCCGCAAGGCCCACCTGGTCCGCTCCTTTCACCTGCCCCCCGAACTCCTCCACGCCTCTCTGGTCGAGCGCTTCATCCAACTCGGCCTCCCGAGAAGAACCGCGAAAACTAGTCCAGTTCGCGGAATTGCTGGACTTGCGGCTTGGCGTGTTGACTGGTAATGTACTGGCGGTTTGTTTGGCGGGGTAGCCAAGTGGTAAGGCAGGGGTCTGCAAAACCCTTATGCGTCGGTTCGATTCCGACCTCCGCCTCCAACTCCAAACACTGTTTGGACAAGGAGTTACAAATCTCACAGCCCTCAAGTGCCAGCAAAAGTGCCAGCAGATTTGTGACTCGGAATTACTCAACAACAACTCCGCGATCACCCCGGCACGACTTGCTGAAACGCAATTGGCCGTGCGTTTGGTGTCATTGAGACACCTGCCCTTCGTCCTCGCTTGGCAGGCTCGAACAAAACATTCGAGCCATGAAAAACCGATTCCGCCTCTACCGCCGCAAGAAGGGCGGCATGTTCTACGCCCACGATTCCGAAACTGGCAAACAGGAGAGCCTCGGGACAAAAGACCGCGCCGAAGCGACCACTCTGCTCAATGCCCGCAACGAATCGTTTCGCCAGCCTCAACTCAATCTTCACATTGCCAAAGCCTACCTGGCGGGGACGGATTCCGGCGTCTCCACGCGGACCTGGCAGGACGCCCTGAACGCGATCATTGAAAACAAGGAGGGTTCGACCAAAGACCGCTGGGTTCGGGCGGCAAAGGAGTCGGCGCTCGACCTGATTCGCGGGAAGGTCATCCTTGAAACCCAAGCCGAGCAACTGCTCGCCTGCCTCAAGGCTGGCACGGTCAGCACCAACGTCCACTTGCGCAAGCTCCACAACTTTTGCCTCGCGATGAACTGGCTGCCGTGGCCGATCATTCCGAAGCGACTCTGGCCGGAAGTCCGCTTTCAACCCAAGCGCGCCATCACGCTGGAGGAACATCAGCGGATCATTGAGCGAGAGAAGAACCCCGAGCGACAGAGCTTCTACGAACTCTGTTGGCATCTGGGCGGCTCGCAAACGGACATCGCCAACCTCAAGGCCGAGGACATTGACTGGCCCAACCGGACCATCGCCTACAACCGGCAGAAGACCGGCAGCTTGGCAATGATCCACTTTGGAGACGAAATCGAAGCGGTTCTCCGCCGGCTGCCGGTAGTTGGGCCGCTGTTCCCCTATCTGCATACCGTCCGTTGCGGCGATCGGGCGACAGAGTTTAAGCAACGATGCGAAGGGCTGGGCATCAAAGGAGTGTCCCTGCATTCTTACAGATACGCTTGGGCGGAGCGGGCAAAGCAGTGCGGCTACCCCGAACGTTTCGCCCAGGAGGCACTCGGCCACAACAGCAAGGCAGTGCATCGCGCTTACGCCCGTAAAGCGAAGGTGAAGTTGCCGTCTCTCGAAAGCTACGAAAAACAGGCTGTGGAGGGTCAAATCATCCAGCTTCCGCCGCTCACGGCGGAGCGAGATCGAGCTACCCGCCTCGGCCAGACCGTTGGCTAGTTCATCTGCTGCCGCCTGCGCTGCGCCCGCCGGCCGAACGCTTGCGGGCGTTTCGTTCTCTCCAATACGCGGCAATGGCGTCGCTGGCGCGGGCGAGCCATTTCTCGTCGCGACGTAGTTGTTCAAGCGTTTCGGTGGCGAAGTACTTCGTGCAATTCCGCGCGGGCTTGCCAAGGGGCTTGAGCAGGTTCGCCGCGATGAGCATAGGAATCTCGTGGGGCTCGAATCCGAGATACCACGCGGTCTGCGCGGCATCGAGCCGGGCAGGCAGAATCTTCCAACTGAGAAACTCGGTCTGGTGCGTCGTGGTGCTCATACGTGGACGGCAGTGCGGTGATGGCTTGAATGCGTGTGATGATTCTTCTGCGCATGACGATCGGAGGTCTTCTGATCAATGGCCTCCGTGGACTCCGCTTCCACCTGGCTGGGGGCTTGATTCTTGGTGAGGTCAAGTTGCTCCTCGATCTCACTTTGGCGACGGCACAGGTGTTGGTAGTGCTCTTCCTTCTCGAACGGCGCGCCAACTTTGGTTTCGAGTTCCTTGGTGCGCTTGTGAGCATCCGCAATGTCGGCCTCCAGCTTGGTGGCGCGTTCTTCAAACCCTTGGACGTTGGCTTCCAGCGACCGAATCGTGCCCAACGCCGTGTCGGTGACACGCGCGGCGTAGCTGTTCTTGCCGCGCACGACGACTTCGACGGTGTTGTTGAAGCTAGGACGGAGAAACAGAGCGAAGCCAGCAAAACGACCGATACTCACGTCATCCCCGAATCGGTTCTTCAGCTTCTCGGCTCGGCGGAGAATCAACTCGCCGGCAATGCCTCGGTTACTCGTTTCCTGCCCGTCGAGTTCGATGCTGAATTTCTCCCCAGCGGTGTCCTGCCGTATCGCAATATCCTGCCGGAGGTTCGTCAGACGGACGCTGAACACCTCGGCGTCTTCGTGGGAGCGGCGGAGGTTCGAGCGGATACGGTATTGCTCTTCGGCATGGGCGGAACGCAGGCGCGTGAGACGCATCAATTCGGCGTCCACCTGGGCCTTTTCGATCACAAGCGGATTGCCGGAGGCGATGGCTTTCACTTCGGCGTAGGTCAGCGCGGCGGAGTCGAGGTCTTCCAGACGGCGGATCGTCATGTCGCCGCTCATCACCTGGGCGATGAATTTGGCTTTGGTCTCCAAGGTCTGCCACATGTAGGCATCAAAGCTGCCCTCGGTGACGTAGCGGAAGACTTGGACGGTGGAATTCTTGTTGCCTTGCCGGAGAATGCGCCCTTCGCGCTGCTCCACATCCGCTGGTCGCCACGGGGCGTCGAGATGATGCAAGGCAATCAAACGCTCCTGCACATTCGTGCCTGAGCCCATCTTCTGCGTGCTGCCGAACAAAACGCGCACCTTGCCGGAGCGCACGTCGCGGAACAACGCCAGTTTGGAGGCGTCGGAATCGAATTCCTGAATGAAAGCGATTTCGCGCTCGGGAATGCCCATGCCCTTCAACTTCTCGGCCATGTCTCGATAGACCGAGAATCCCTTGTCCTTGGGCGTCGAGAGATCGCAAAAGACGAGCTGCGTGGACCGCTCTGTCGCGGTCGCCTGCCAGATGCGGTGAATGTTTTCGACGGCTTGATTGACCTTCCCTTGGGGTTCGTCGGGCGCGGCTGGTTTCATCAGCCTGAGATCCAACGCTGCCTTCCGTCCCTCGGAGGTGATTTTCAGCATGTTGTCCACGCTGGGATCAATACGCCCGCCCTTCAGCTTTTCGGCCCGAGCGGCGAGCGATTGCACGAACTCCTTCAACTCCTCCGTCGCTGGTGCGTTGCGGATGGCGGGTTTCTCCCCGTCGAGCTTTGGACGCGGGAGATTCAACATCGCTGCGGTCTGCACGTCGGCGGACTGGCGGAACATCTGCATCAACTCAGGTACATTGATGAACCGGGCAAACCGAGTATTTAGCCGATAGCCCGCACCGTCCGGCGAAAGCTCCATCGCGGTGACGGGTTCGCCGAAAGTGGCCGCCCATGAATCGAAGTGATGCAGGTTGTGCTTCTTCAACGCTTCGGGCTGGAGATACCGCTGCATGGTGAACATCTCGGCCATGCTGTTGGCGATGGGCGTGCCGGTGGCGAATACCACACCTCCCCCGCCATTCAGCGACTGGACGTGCCGCACCTTGAGATACATATCGAACGCCCGCTCGCTCGCGCTTTGGGGCAAGCCCGCGATGCGCGTCATCTTGGTGACGTAAAACAGGTTTTTGAAGTAGTGCGCCTCATCCACGAAGATTCGGTCCACGCCAAGTTCCTCGAACGTGAGCGTGTTGTCCTTTTTGTGTTCGGCGGCGAGGGCTTGCAGCTTGGCTTCGAGCCGCTTTTTCGCCTTCTCGATCTCCTTCACAAGACGACGATTCGAGGAATCCGCGTGCTGCCGTTTGATCATCTCCAACTCGTGAAGCTGCTCCTCGAAGAACCGCTCCTGGGTCTCGCGCGCCAGAGGGATGCGCTCAAATCCTGAGTGTGTAACGATGACGGCATCCCAATTGCCCGTAGCGATGCGGCTGAACAGTTTCTTGCGGTTGTGCGACTCAAAGTCCTCCTTGCCCGCGACCAGGATGTTTGCGCCGGGATACAGCGTCAGCAATTCGGTCGAAAACTGGCCGAGCATGTGGTTCGGAACGGAGAACATCGGCTTGCGAGCGAGGCCGAGCCGTTTCAACTCCATCGCCGCAGCGACCATCGTGAACGTCTTGCCCGCGCCGACGACGTGGGCGAGCAGCGTGTTTGGCGTTTGCAGAATGCGCCATACCCCGGCCTTCTGGTGTCCGTGCAACTGGATCGCCCCGCTCGCGCCGGGCAACGTCAGGTGGTCGCCATTGAAAGTGCGGACACGCGTGTGGTTGAACGTGTCATTGTAGAGGCGGCACAGCCGTTCACGGCGGGCGTCATCCGACCAAACCCACTCCTTGAATCGCTCCTTGATGCGTTCCTGCTTTTCGCGGGCGGCTTCGGTTGCCTGCGCGTTGACCACCGGTTTGTCGTCAACCGTGTCATAGACGGTGGGTGTTTTGAGATTCAGCGCGTCTTCGATGAGTTCAAGCGCCGTATATCGGTCCGTGCCCCAATCGGTGGTGTTGGCCGTCGCACTCTTGGCTTCCCAATTTGCGTTGATGTGCCAAGTGCCTAGTGCGTGGACGTGACCGACCTCGACGCCGGAGGGAATGTTCAGAAGCTGGTTGGTGAAATCCTTTACGTCCTCCGGCGGCAGCCAGGCCGAACCCAAGCGCACGTCAATCTCGGTCGCCACCAAGTCTGCTGGCTGCACGGATTTCAACGCCTCGACATTCTCAGCAAAACGCGGATCAGTCAGGGTGGCGGCGTCTGCGACCGCCAGCTTTTCCCGCACGTTGCCGGAAAGGTATTGGTCGTCAGTCTCCCATTCGTTCGTCTGTGGGTTGCGGAAGATCACCCCTTTCAAGTCGGGCAGGAATTCTTCGACCGGCTTGTTCAGCAATCCGGCCATGCGGTCAAGGTCAACGCAACCGCACTCATTCAGCGTTACGAGCAACGCCTCCTTCGGTGTGGCGACTGACTCC
>JAXDCU010000079.1:0-7432 GCA_034677645.1 Verrucomicrobiia bacterium | reverse complement strand
GAAAAAAACAGGAGGGTCATAGTCCATGCCGTTCCAGCGAAGGGCGTGGAATGCCGCGAACAGTGGCGATTCAACTAGAAAACCGTACGACGGCAGAAGCACTTCGCCGCCAATCTGACTCGAGCATCGGACATTGCCTGAGCCGAGGTTGACGACAGCCGCCACCGCGTTCTTGCCACTGCCGAAGATGCTGCGCTGCACGCGGCGATCCGGTGTGACGTAGTCGTGGCGCGTCATCGGCACGGTGGCGGTCAGTTCGTGCAATGGAGACAGGACTTCGTACGTGTTTTTGATGAACCGATCGAGCGGATGCAGGCCCTCAGCCCAGCCGTTGTCGGCGCGAATGAACAGTGCTGGGTCCCCCGGCGCCTCCCCGGCGGTGTGCGCAGCCGGCAACCACAGCAAGCCCGTGTCGGTGACATCGAGGCGCCCAACGACGTAGCGACGAGAACCGTCATGCCGTCCGAGAAGCAGCGCGCGTTTCCCTGATGCAGGCTGCCACAGGCCGACACGCACATCGAAGCTGCCTCTGAGTTGGCTGGGGAAATGAAGCCGTGACCAAGCCGATTCCATACGGCCTGGATGCCATCTGGACGTTGGAGTCCGGGGCACATGATCGTTCTGAAACACGTTTGTTCCACGGTAATCGGTGAAGTGCACAAACACCCGCCAGTCTTCGCGGGGCGACCGTTCGACTTGCCACTGGTAACTGATTTCGAGCTCGCGCGGTCCGGTGACATCCGTCTCGGGCTGGCAAGGCTGGAGCGCCAATTGGTCTTCAGGCGCGGTCTCTTTCCAATAGAGGTGGGGCGGGATGCTGTGGTAGTTGAGCGGGCGGCCAAACACCATGTGTTGGAGCGCGTATTCGGCGGCGTGATCAGGGCTGTAGCCGTACTTGCCGTACATCGCAATGGAATCGCGATAGACTAACTCGAATAACGGAACCACCACACCTCCCACCTGATTGAGCAGGTTGACGTCGTGGTATGCCTGGCCGCTAACTCCGGTCAGGCCTTCAAAGAAGTCGCTGTGTGGCACGGCCCACTCGCGACCGCATTCGCTACCGAAAACGCCGAATTCGCGGCGAGCGTAATCTGAAATCGCCTGTTTCCACTTCATGTCGTCCTGGCGCGTCAGCGGATGCTCCGGATCGAAACACTCCTGAAGACCAGCCGCGTACGTCGTGTCGATGAAGTAGGCGTTGGCGCGCGTGAGTCGGCAGACCGCGGGGAGGTTCCCCGGCCGACGCGCCAATGCCGCCGCTTGGCGCGAGCATGTAATGTAGGCGCGACCGCCAGCCCAGTGACCCCCTTTGACGAGGCTGCCGTCTGGCGCCTTCATAATCAGCGCTTCGTCCCACGATGGCGAGTCGCGGTAAATGTCCTGGTAGTTGTCGTGGAGTCCGAAAATGTAACCCAGATTCATAACGCGTCGCGCGCAGTCGGCAAGGGCCTCGTTGCCACCGCACTCAGGCGCGGCGGGCAGTATGTCCGGATGCTGATTGTCGTAGCCGCGGTGAATCCAGCCGCCCATCAGGAACAAGACGTGTTCGAGGTCGAGGTCTCGCCGCAAATGCTCAGCGACCTGCGCGGCCTCGGAGAACGTCCAGTTCACCTTCACACGTTCCTCGCGCGAGCTGTCTTCGCTCATGCGGCGGTCTAGAGCGCTCCAGAGTTTGAAATTGATCGCGCCAAGCAGCTTTGCGCGGTCGGGATGGCCAGCCAGCTTTCGACTAAGGGGAATAAACCAACTACGGTCCTTGGCCACTTCGCGGTACGCCTTCGCTACTGTCACGTGATCTCCCGGCCCAAGCAACCGAAGCCGAAACGCCCGCGCGGATTTGGTTAGTGTCAATGACACCGAGAGATTCTGTCCTGCCTTTCTGGGAGTCGCGGCGCCCGTTGTGCTGAGGACTTCGGCGGCCACGTAGGGGTCTTCCCAGGTCAGCAACGCGGCTGAGTCGCTCTTGACCACTCCGATCATTGCCATGTGACAACCTTCGTAGGCGTACGTGTCAAACATGCGCCTGAAACTGAGTCCGCTGTCCGCCGGAATGAGCAAGCCTTCGCGCACGGGAACCAGAAAAACGCCCCGGTCCAGGTCGGTCACGCACAGCGCGTGGTCGAGCAGGCGGACCGAGGTGACGGCAAGCTCCGGAGCCGCCTCGAACCGGAAGTCAAGCGCGTCGGAGCCGGTCACGGAAATGCGCGCGCGCAGCCACGCGGCGGGCGTGTCGGCCATCGGCCTGAAGGTGAGCTCGATCCCATGCCCTTTCCTGCTGACTTCACACCGGTCAAGAGGACGCGTTATGAGCTGACCGGCTTTCTGGACCGTGACCTCGCCGAACCGCGCCTGGTATGGATTCGATTCCCAGACGGCGCGGGTTCGAAGATCAGTGACAACATAACGACCACTTGCGGGCCAAAGCTCGAAATTGACGTACTCGCCACGGAGACCGACCGACTCATGCGAGCGAAGCACCGCGGAGTGTCCGGTCGAATTAGCAAGCGAGACCGATACTGACAACAGCAGCGGCAAGCAACCGACCTCGCATCCGATCCGCCAAAGCTTGCGCGGCGCGGAGTTTGAAACTGCTGTGGAACGGCTCATACAGTATTGACGTCAGGATACCGCGACGCGGTGCACACAGCAATCCCACACTTACAAAGGCACCATGACCCGCCCGCGGCTTCCGAACGAGCCAGCGGGGGCGACCCGAGGCTGCCATCAAGCCGCTCGCTCCCTTTGGGGTTCACCCGGTCCGGCTCCGCGAGATTTTCGCCTCGCCAGGCATCCCGGCGATACGGATACGGTTTTTGATATGGAGTTTGGGGCCAACAAGGAGGCAGAACTTGTATCCGTGCGGATGGACAAACCACTGATTACACTGATTACACGGAAAACACAGTAATTCAGGCATTTGGACTCCACGCCGCAAATCAAGAGAGCGGTCATCGAACGGTGAGCCTCAAACAATGCTTATCCGTGTGTCCCGAGTATTGCGTGGTTGTGCTACTGCATGGATGTGGCAGAATGCGGTGCGTGGCAGGACGCTATTCTTGCCAATGTGGCGCGCCTGGGCTACCCGCCGTGACGGGATAATCATCACGGCCCCGAAGCTGAAACGGCACAGTCAGCGCTGTGGAGAGAAAAATGAAGACCGCGAATTGTGCGTATGGATGTGGAGGTTTGGTCCTGGCGATCGCAATGACAACGTTGTGGTCCTCAGTCGCGGCAGCCGACGTGGAACCGGGATTCCGTTCCATGTTCAATGGTCGCGACTTGACCGGTTGGGAGGGCAAGCCCGGCTGGTGGTATATCGAGGATGGAGCGATAACTTCCGAGAGCACGCCAACCAAGCCCTGTGAGAGCGCGCACTACTTGATGTGGCGCGGGGGCAAGCCGGGCGATTTCGAGCTGCGCCTTGAGTACAAGCTCATTGGTGGCAATTCGGGCATTCAGTTTCGCAGCCGCGAATTGCCCGACTGGGACACTTCAGGTTATCAGGCGGACATGGAGGCCGGCGACGAGTGGACTGGTTGCCTATTCGAACACAAACGGGGCGGGGTCGCGATGCGCGGCCAAAAAGTCGTCATCGCCGCCGATGGCAAGAAGCAAGTCACTCCGATTGGAGAGGGCTCCGAACTACTGAGCCGAGTCAAGAAAAACGACTGGAACAGCTACCGCATCGTTGCCAAGGGCGACACAATCACGCTGGAGATCAACGGCACCGTCATGTGCCAAGCGATCGACCGGCAAACTGGCGTGGCGTCCAAGAGCGGTGTTATCGCGCTCCAGATGCACCCAGGTCCGCCAATGAAAGTACAGTTCAGGAACCTGCGCATCAGAATCAACGACGCCCTCAAGAGTGCCGTTTCTGACTAGCCCCTTGAAACCCGGAATGTGTCACCATCTGTTCACTTCGTGCAGTTTGGGAAAGATTCCTAGCGCCGCGCAGCAACGCCTCCGCGGCGCGGCCGAAAGCGCGGCTCCAGAGCCCTAAGCCTCTCGTGACAACGCGGGCGCGTTTGGTGGCGGCTCGGCCGCGCTGCGTCGTCATCAAACTTAGTTTTGGGCGCCCGTCTCCTTCCCGGTTTCAAGGATTCCATGAGCGAGGTGCGGCACCCACGAGTCCGGTCAAGGAACAAAACGCCCTGTGTCAGAATGGGTGAGTGATCTGAGGCGCGCCTCGCTGAAAACTCGCGCACCGGATGAGATGAGTATGGACCGAGGGGCAAGCTGGACGTTCAAGATGACCTCGTGTTCTTATCGCTGGCCCGCGAGGACGTAGCCATTGGCTCGGAACCACTCGACGGCATCGGCCAGGGCCTGGCGTGGCGGAGTCTGGGGCAATCCAAGTTCACGAATGGCTTTTGCGGGATTGAAGTACATCTTGCGTTTTGCCATCCGTACGCCTGCCACAGGAGCCGTCGGCGGCTTGCCTGTCCGTCGCGATTTGAACTCGTCCAACTTCGCATATAGCAAGGCCAAACAGAAAGGAACGCGCAGCCGCGGGGCGGGGAGTCCCGTGATCTCGGCGAGCACCGCGAAAGTTCGTTTCAAGGTCCAGTTACCGTCGGTATTGCCGAGGATATAGCGCTCGCCGGGACGGCCCTTCTCGGCGGCGAGTATGTGGCCTACGGCAACATCGTGCACATGCACCCAGTTAAGGCCGGTATCGAGATAAGCCGGCATGCGCCGGTTCAGAAAATCCACGATAATCCGCCCGGTCGGCGTTGGCTTGACATCGCGTGGCCCTATCGGGGCGCTAGGGTTGACGATAACGACGGGCGCGCCTTTGGCGGCCTGGCTGCGGGCAATGTCCTCAGCGCGCCACTTGGACTTCTTGTACTCATTGGTCATGCGCGACCATGAGCTCTTGACCGTCTCGTCGCTCGGCACGAGTTGTCCGTCTCGTTGACGGGGCAGTCCGATGCACCCGACCGTGCTCGTGTGGACTATTCTTGAACAACCCGCATCAGTGGCAGCCTGTAGAACCTCACGCGTGCCGGCCACATTGGTCTCATGCATCGGACCATAGTCCTTGAGCCACAGAGCGTATACGGCGGCCACATGAAAACACCAGTCGCACCCGCTCATCGCCGACGTCAGCCACTTCCGATCCACCAGATTGCCTTCGATCCGCTCGCAATCCGCTCCTTTGAGGCCGCGCAAATCCGATGTTGGTCGGACTACCGCCTTGACTTCATGCCCCCGCGCCAAGAGCTCGTGCACCAGATTGGCGCCAATGAACCCTGATCCTCCGGTGACAAAACACTTCACGCCCAGCTAGTTTGGTGATGGACTCGACCGCTTTCAAACAAATTCCTTATGCTCCGAGCGAGCGCGCGTGGACTCCCGCGGCCGATCCCAGTAGCCTGACGATCTCACTGAGGTCTCGTGTTGATATTCGGGACAGGCCTTGGATGACACAGTGGGCCTTATGATGTCCAAACTCGACTCGCTCAGCCTCGCCGCGAACACAATCCTGGTCTTCACGTCTGACAACGGCGGGCTACATGTGCCTGAGGGCACCCACCGCACCGTCACTCACAACTCGCCCTTCCGCGCCGGCAAGGGCTTTCTGTACGAGGGCGGTTTGCGCATACCCCTTATTGTGCGTTGGCCTGGCCGTATCCAAGCGGGACGCACCGTCGACGCCGCGATGGTCAACACCGATTGGCTTTCCACGCTGCTCGACCTGGCGGGGTTGGCGGCGCCGAGTGCCATTGACGGCATGAGCTGCGCGGAGATGCTGCTCGAAAATCGACAGTCACAATCGCGCGCGATGTTCTGGCACTTTCCGCACTACACGAATCAGGGAGGCCGCCCCGCCGGCGCCGTGCGAGTGGGAGAGTGGAAACTAATTGAACACTACGAAGACGGCGGCATCGAGCTATTCAACTTGGTTCTTGACCCTGGCGAAACCAGGAACCTGGGCGCAAGCGAGCCTCGGCGTGCGAAGGAACTCCAAGCTCAGCTCCGTGCCTGGCGCACAGCCGTCGGCGCGCAGTCCAACGCGCCTAACCCCGACTTTGATCCGGCTCTTCACCGGGCGCTCTACCTGGACGTCGACCCTTCGCTCTACAATGCCGCCACTGCCGACGCGGCCGCACGCGACCGAATGTCAGAATGGCGCCGCCGGATGGATGGCAAGACAAAGGGGTATTTTCTCTGACGGACATGCGGTTCCCACGCTTGACAGCACATTCCACTGGTCGTTTAATGCCGACTCCATGGCATCCTGTCCCTCGGCTCACCCCGCAAGACACATGGACTTGGACATGAGAGACCGCCGCACTCGAATCTACCCCGTGGACCCCGCATCCGATGCTGGCTTCCGAGCTGCGTCGCACCGCCAACCCCCAGCGGGAAGAAAGAGCCAGGACCACCCGGTGTCAGGCTTCACTCTGATCGAACTGCTTGTGGTGATCGCGATTATTGCCATCCTGGCCGGAATGCTGTTGCCGGCCCTTTCCAAGGCCAAAGCCAAGTCGCATGGGATCATGTGCATGAGCAACGGTAGGCAGATGGCTTTGGCGTGGCGATTCTACGTGGATGAGAACAACGACAAACTGCCTGCGTCGTATGCCCCTGGTTCATCGACCGAATGGGTGCACGGCTCGTTGGACTTCGACGGCAACAATCGCAGCAACTGGGATATTACACGTGATATCACAAACAGCCTGCTTTGGCCACACTGCGGCAACTCGGCTGGCATCTGGAAATGCCCCGCCGACAGAAGCACTGTCACTCGCGCGGGAGTTGTTTACCCTCGCGTCCGCAGCATCGCCATGAATGCCTGGTTCAACTCGACCGATGTCAGGAGCTTCGGGGCCGGTTTCCGCGTCTATTACAAGATGAGCGACCTGGTTGATCCTGGCCCGACCATGACATGGGTGTTCATGGACGAGCGAGAAGACAGCATCAACGACGGCGAAATGGTCGTCGGAATGAGCGGCTATCCCAATCAACCTAACCTTTGGCGAATAGTCGATTATCCAGCCAGCTACCACAACCGCGCCGGTGGACTCTCTTTCGCCGACGGCCACTCAGAAATCAAGAAATGGACCGATCCCCGCACAATGCCGTCGCTCAAGCCCCGCCAGTTACTTTCCTTGAACGTCGTGTCAGCGGGCAATCAGGACATGCTCTGGCTGATGGACCGCTCGACTCGAAAGGAGTGACAAGAAACAACCGGCCCAGCCGCAAAACTGCGCGGTCAAGCGTTTAAAGTTTGCGCATTGGCGAGTCGACGTCTATTGTTTGGCCACTTGATCGCGGATTATTGACAACTCTGAATACATTACAATGCTCAGCAACTCGATTCTCAGACCGGACCGGCAGGGGTCGGCCAAGGGCGGCTTTACGTTGATCGAACTGCTGGTTGTGATCGCAATAATAGCGATACTGGCCAGCTTGCTGCTGCCGG
>JAXDCU010000078.1:0-3387 GCA_034677645.1 Verrucomicrobiia bacterium | reverse complement strand
GTGGCGGAGCTGGAAGTCTATGAGTGATCCGTCCCGGCGGCTCAATGCCCGCCTGTGACGGTGTGGCCCTCACGGCGCAAGTCCTCGACTAGCCTTTGCACGGCCAAGAGCCGGGAGTTGGACGTTTCACGTTGGGTGTTTCACGTTGAGCGTTGGTTCTGAAGGGAGAACGTCCAACGCTCAACGCGCAACGCGGAACTTCCAACCAGGGGCGGCTTGAAAAGGTGTCTGGAGTCGAGCATGTTGCAGCCGAGGAGGACGCAATGATCACGAAGGAGTACGACCTGGAGGATCGGCTGCTGGACTATGCTGCGCAGATTATCCGCTTGGCGGAAAGCCTGCCGCAAACACGAGCCGGGAACCATGTCGCTGGTCAGTTGCTACGCTCGGGCACCTCGCCCCTGCCGAACCACGGCGAAGCGCAAGCCGCCGAATCACGCAGGGATTTCATCCACAAGTTGAGTATCTGCCTGAAAGAGCTCAAGGAATCCCGCCGGTGGCTGCGCTTAACCCGACGGGTCCCTCTGGTTGAAGCGTTACAGCCGGTGGATTCGGTCCTGATGGAGACCGATGAACTGATCCGAATCTTCGCCGCCAGCCTTCGGACCGCCAAAAGCCGTAATTTGAGCGTTGGGCGTTAAGCGTTGCACGTTGAACGTTCGGCTCTTCGTTGGCACCCCAGCCAGCATCTTGCAGGGGCCGCATCTTGCGCGGAAGTCCAAGCCTTGGTTCACCGTCCCGGAAATGGCATCCTGCCTCCCGATGCACCGCGTGATCTGCTGCCTGGACATGGACGCGTTCTTCGCCTCGGTCTGGCGCGCCTTGCCCACCAACTTCTGAGCACGGTGAAGCGATGTTGTCGAGGGGGGCAGCCATGCGCGCCAGAGTAGCAAAACCGCCGCGCGGTCTTGCCCTGAATTTGACAAGAAGTCACCGCGAAGCGGCGCCACATTTTTCCGCAACGCAGGAGTGGAAAAACCTGGTGTCACGTCCCCTGCGACTCCTCGGTTTGGGCGTCAGCAACCTGCGCGAGCCGACGGCGCAACAGTTGATCTTCCTGTAGGCTTCGTCGCTGCGCCGGCGTGGCACCGGCTTGCGATCGATCTGTGAACTCACCGTCATCCGATTCTGAGCGAAAGAACCGTTTGCATGCCTCTCCTCCGATAGGCGATGGTCAATCGGCAGAAACCAAGTACTGCCTTCCGCGGCCCAGGGTTTCCGTTAGGTGAGGCCGGCCGATGAACCGCTGGCGAAGCATGGTCGTGACTACCTCGGTCGGGAGACATTCTGCGAATTTGAGCGCTTCGATGAACTCGGTCGGCGGGGAGAAGTGGTCGCACAGTGAATTCGCGTCTAGTTCTGGGCCGGCTTGCCTGACCCGCCGAATGCCTCCGCTAGCAGCCGGTCCAATTGCCCCGCCAGATACAGCGGCAACGAAAGCAACTGCACGGTCCCGGCCTCGCTCCCCGGCAGCTTGATGTCCTCCAACACGGCCGGCCGGAGGTGGAATCGCACCCCTCGCTGTCGCTTCTTCTCCAGCAGGAACTGAAAGAGCGATCGCAGCGTGCCGGTTTTGCCCGCTTTCACCTCGACCGGCAGGATGTCCTGATGCCGGCTGATGACGAAATCCAGCTCGGCATTCGCGTTCCGGGCTTCGCGGCCCCAGTAGAACAACTGCGGGTCTTCAAACGCCGGTGCGGCACACAGCAATTGCTGACCGACGAACTGCTCCGCCAGCGCGCCTTCGTTTACTGTGATCAACTCCTCGGCCCCCACCAAGTCCAGGCCACAGATTCGGTTCACCAATCCGACGTCCAGGAACAGCGGTTTGAAATGACGGTCGTCTCGCTCAGCGCCCAGCGGAAGTCCGTTGGCTGATGTGTGGTAGACGACATGCACCACCCGGCTTTGCGTCAGCAGCTCGAGGGCGCGCCGCACGTCGGCCGCCCGTTCCTCGCGGCTGACGTTCACGAACTTCAGCTTGCGCCCCACGTTCTCCGCGGCGTGCCGATACGTCCTGCGCATCAGCTCCTGCAGTCGCTTTGGCCCATACTTCGCGAAGTCTTCCTGCACCGTCTGTACCAGGGCTGTTTGAACGCGTTGGACCTCCAGCAAATCCTTCCGCTCGGCATATACCCGCACCGCCTCCGGCATGCCGCCGATGAAGAAGTAACGTCGCAATGCATCTAAGAACTTCCGTTCCATCGCCTCGCTGAGCACTTCGCCCAGCGGAACCCTGGCCAGGTATTTGGCCAGCGCCTCCCCCTCGACCGCCTCCAGGAACTCCTCGAAAGACATCGGGTGGAGGTGTAGAAACTCGATCCGCCCCACCGGCATCGAATGCGTGAACTCCCGCAGCGCGAAATCCAGCAGCGACCCGGCCGCAATGACGTGCAACTCCGGCATCAACTCGAAGAAGTACCGCAGCGTCGCCAGGGCTGGCGGACACGCCTGAACCTCATCGAGGAACAGGAGCGTTTCCCCCGGCACGACGGATTGGCCTTTCAAGAGCGACAACTCTTCCAGCAACCGCTTCGGGTCAGGCTGCGAGAACAGCCCGTGCAGGTCGCGTTCCCGCTCCAGGTCCACTTTGAGGACGGACTTGAAGTTTTGCGCCCCCCAGTTTTCGACCAGATACGTTTTGCCGACTTGGCGGGCGCCGCGCAGCACCAACGGCTTGCGGCCGGGCCGGCCACGCCACTCGGTCAAGAACTGTTCTGCTCCGCGCCTCATGTTGGGTTGGATTTCAGCACATCGCGCCACTGAAGACAATTGGATTTCTGCGGTTCACAGAAGATAAGGGAGGTAACCAGAGGCTGGAACAGAGACGCGAACCGAGGTATGAATGGGTTGGGACCCGGCAGCAGAGCAGGGGCGAGTCACCATTGCCTTTCGGCTTTCTGCCTTCAGTTCCCAAAAGCACGAAGCTCTAAACCATTGGAAAGAATTGCGTCACCATTGCCTTTCGGCTTTCTGCCTTCAGTTCCCAAAATCGGGCGAGAACGATGTCGGCACAGCGGGACTGAGTCACCATTGCCTTTCGGCTTTCTGCCTTCAGTTCCCACCACGAAGTCGAAGCGAAACAAAGACAGGGGATGTGAGTGTCACCATTGCCTTTCGGCTTTCTGCCTTCAGTTCCCGTGATGACCAGACGAGGATAGTGTGGGTGACGATGTTGTCACCATTGCCTTTCGGCTTTCTGCCTTCAGTTCCCAAAGAAAATGACGACAAGAACACCAATCAGCATGGTTCCGTCACCATTGCCTTTCGGCTTTCTGCCTTCAGTTCCCAAATGGCGCTCTGCGAGGCTAATTTGTTGCCAGAATTGTCACCATTGCCTTTCGGCTTTCTGCCTTCAGTTCCCTCAGGGGCGGCTACAAAGGCCAA
>JAXDCU010000077.1:0-3845 GCA_034677645.1 Verrucomicrobiia bacterium | reverse complement strand
AGCGCTCCACAGAGATTCGCGCACGGCTTCGGCAAAGCGGGCAAAGGAGACGCCGTGATTTGACCGTGTTCCCACTTCAACAGGAATGAGTCCGCGTAGTGCCGCTGCGCGTCGCCGCCGCCGATGCACACAACGCCTTTCTTGGTCGTCAGTGACACACCGTAACCTAGGGCACGGGGCAGGCGGCCGGCGACCTTCCACGCGCCGTTGGGTCTGGTTAGGGCAAACACAGTGTCATGCCAAACCTTGGCTCCACCATACCAGGGCGGCTTGTCGGGAAAGTTCGCGCCACCCGCGACAAGCAATACGCCTTTGTGCGTTCCAACGTATGGACCAGCAAAGCCCAGAGCATCCGGCAGTGCCGATAGCAGGGTCCAGTTGAGCGAATTGGACGAAGACGCCCCGATGACAAGCGGAGTCAGAAACGCCACAAGGCATGCCATGAACAAAGAGCGCGACATGATCATTCGACCGCGGTGCGGACCGACCCAGAAGACTCTCGCGCGAGCCCGTGGCCGGGGCAACCGGCGGTAGGACGTTCAATGCTTATCCGGTTGTCACACCTGAGCCTTCTTCCGAACTGCTCGCTCTGAATCGTCAGCCACGCCGTCAAACTATGCCTATTGAGCAGGTGTGACAACCGGATAAGCATGGACACGTGAGCGGCTCACGCGAGCACCTGCAGGTGCGCCCCCGGTTCTGCGCCGAAACATCTACTTTGTGTGTGTGTGTAATTGTGCCGTGTCGAATGCGCATCCGGAAACCGCGCAACCGGCGTTGGCAGACCAGAACCAGCAGACCCAAGCTGGCCGTCAAGGCATAATCGCGAGGCTCAGGCACGATTGTGACGTCGAACCCGTCAATCCTCATTTCGCCCCCAGAGACGAGTGACTCCGCAGTCAGCGTGATGCGGTCAATGTCAGTCCAATCGGCTGTGCCGGTGAACCAGGTGAACGGAACATGCCAATCATAACGCGCTGTTGACAGAGAATGCGAACCCTGCCAGACCGACGATCCGCCACCGGTGGTTTCGACTAGGATCGTGAACTGGGCACTTCCGTGGTTATGAATAAGGCCAAGCAGAGCGAATTCACCCTGACTCGGGTCAACCACATTGAAATTCAACCCACTTCCTCCGTCATAGCTAACGCTCACTGACCCGTAGCATCCTGAGCTCACTCTAACTTCTAGGTCATCGTAGGTAATTGTTCCCGCTTCGACCCAAAAAAAACCATAGGAATAAAGGTTCATCACCTTCAACGTGGCGCTGAGTAGCCGTTGACCGCCCAGAACCGTGCTGTCAGTTACGGTGGAGCTCTTTGTTACGGTAAGAGGATCGGAAGAATCGTCCCGATAGAGTTCCAGTTGTTCGCCCTGATAAGTGCCACTAAAGTCATCAATAGCGAACACTCCTGCCGACGTGTGGCCCGCCCCCAACGACAAGGCACTCAACACTAGAGTCTTGGCGATGATGTTCATGACCTTGTTTGTAATACTGAAGCGTACTGAAACCCTAGATTGTAGCACTAGCCGCAGGCGACCTGATCTCACAGCGCCGTGAGAATAGTGTAACTGCTTGTCACTTACAAGAGCAAAACGGGGGCTTCCGTAATGCCTCAGTTGAATGCGGGAGGACGACACTCCGGTGCCTGCAGGGCCGGACCGCCGGGGCGGGCCAGCCGGCCAACTCAGCCCGCGCTTTTCAGAGCCGCGACTGTAAGGGAGCGGTTCCAAAGCAGGCACACGTAATTCCTCACAGTGTGACTGGCGCCGATGACGGGCTCAGGACCGCTTGCTCACGCGCGCGGCTCCGTTGCCGCGGCGCGCCCTCGCCGACGCGGGATCGCGCCCGGACAGAATTGAAGTTCAAGATCGTGAATGTGGTTGACTGTGGCAACAAAGCCGCGTTCGATTTCCAGATGGAACCCACGAAAGTTACCATCAACTCCCGCAGGCCCTGGGTGCCTGCCATGTTGGCCGTCCTCACGCTTGCGATTCCCTGCGCCATTCATGCGCAATCGCTTGACGCTGGTTTCTCGCCACCGCTCCTTTGGGAGCGGTTTACCGACTATACCTGGATGCAGGGGCCTTATCGGAGCTTTGTGGACGGGCAGGGCGGCATCTTCCTGGTTGGCAACGGTGGCGCGGACGTGGTGGGTGGCCTTTGGCACCGCGAACCGATTCGCCTTCTGGAAACGAACGCCGCGGTGGATACCACCTTCGAGAGTGAGGTGGCCGGAGGCTTTGCCACGGCATTCCAACCCGACGGCAAGCTGCTGATCACCAGCGTGGCGGACGGGGCAGATGTGATTTTCCGGTTGGCCGCGTCGGGAGCACTGGACCCCTCATTCACGCCGGTGGGTTTCACCCAGGGAATTCGGCACCTGGTCGTGCTGTCCGGAGGCAGAGTGTTGGTCGCGGTGTATGGCAACCCCGTCGAGAGGCCGAGTCCGTTGGCCATTCCCGCCCCCAACCCGATGGTTTTGCAGTTGCAGACGAACGGGTTGGTGGACACGTCTTTCCAGCAGGTCCAGTTTGCCAGTGGCGCCCAGCTTTTCGCTCCCCCCGTAGCCGATGCGGCTGGCCGGATATACCTGGGTGGCAGTTTCACAACAGTCAACGGCAGTCCCCGCACCAACGTTGTCCGCTTGCTGCCAAATGGCCAAGTGGACGACTCCTTCGCCGGTTCGACATCCGTGCCGGGCGGTTTGGGCGGCACCGTGCGGCAGATTGGAATCCAGAGCGACGGACGGGTGGTGTTGGTGGGCGATTTGCGCGTCCCGGCCACAGCCACGAGCGGGAACCGCATCGCCGCCATCCGATTCGATTCCGACGGTCAGTTTGATCCGGGCTTCATCACAAACAGGGTGAGTCAACTGGGGTTGGGCGACTACCCGCGGGCCATGGTGCTGCGGCCCGATGACAAGTTCGTTACGGTATCGTCCGGGTTGCGACAGTTTGAAGCCAACGGCCAGGTTGACGCTGCTTTTCACGCCTCCGATTTCACGGGCTACTCTTATTGGATTTCCCGGCTGTCAGATGGCCGGCTCTTGGTGCCCGGCGGAAACCCTGCTGAGGGCCTGAATGTGTTTTCCCCAGATGGCACACCAGACTTGACATTTCGCCCCGGCGGATTCGGTTGCGCGACTCCGCCAGAAAGTCACGCCTTCCTGACCGATGGTCGCATCGCCCTTAGCGGACAGTTCAATCGCGTGGATGCGCAGCCGCAGTTGGCGCTGGCCGTCATCAGCCCCGCAACCGGTCAATCCCTCTCGCCCCGACCGGACCTGGCGGAGTTGGTGCCGGGCGGGTTTCTACGGAATTTCTCGAAGGTGGCTAAAGTGGTGTCGGGACCAACGAACACTTTTTGGTTTCTCGCCGATGTGTTTGAAGCCAACTACGCCCGCCACCTCCTCTTTGGCCGGTTCACGGGCGGTGGAGTGCTTGATCCGGACGTGCCCGTCCAGGAGTGGGGAGAACCGGCGGGCGGGGGGAACGGCCTTTATTCGCTGGCCGACGGCCGGCTGCTGGTCTTGGACAACTCGGCTCAAGGCGCCGTCAACGGCAAGCCGCTTCGCCGCCTGCTTGCGGATGGCCTAGTAGACCCTGCGTTCGCCGGGTTGGATGCAGGACTCCGGGCCGAGTTGGGACGGGTGACGTGGCTGCCCAATGACTCGATCGATAGAATTGAGGTTGGATACTTGCGCATTCTCGCCTCGGTGGGTTCAAGCAACCTGCTGGCGTCCGTGAACACCATCAGCGGCACGGCGCGTCTAGTTCGCTTGGATGCCGATGGTCAGGTTGACGGCAGCTTCGTGGGGCCGGTGATCACCGGATTGGCCGCC
>JAXDCU010000076.1:0-15092 GCA_034677645.1 Verrucomicrobiia bacterium | reverse complement strand
GGCGGCCATCGAGGCGCAAGCCAGCGCGTTGCGCGCCGGCCACACCGAGACGCATACCGAAATGCGCTCCGATGGCGAATACCGTGTCACTACGCACCGCCCGGCCACGGCAGCAGAACTCGCGCAGGCGGCTGAACTGGAAACGCAAGCCGCCGCCTTGCGTCGCGAGGCGGCGCAAGGCGCCGCTGAAGTCGAGAAAGTCGAGAAGGTGACAATTCCCGCGTTGCTCAAGGCCCGCGCGTTCGACGATGCGGCGCGGTGTGATCCGGACCGCGCCGATGTTCTCAAGGGGCAAGCCGAAATGGCGAAACGTCGCGGCGACGCGCGCGGCGCGAAAGCCTACACGCTGCTGGCAACGCCTTTGGAACACACAACTGCCGCGCCGCAATTGCAGACAGCATGGAGCGAAACGGTGCGCACTGCGTGGAAGAGCGCAACCGAAACGCTCGATGCCGTTGCGCGGATTGATCCGACGGACGCCCGCGTGCCGGCGTATCGCGCGATTGTCGCCGCCGGGCGCGGCGACGCGACGGAGGCAGCGCGTCAGCGTCGCCACGCCCTGGCGCTGGAGGAGGCGAAGCTGCAATTGATGGGGGGAACGCCGTTGCGCGTGGACGACGTAGCGTTGGCGATGGCGGTGCGGGTTCAACAAGCCGGTTTGGAATTAGCGCCTGTCAACACACAGCTTGAAGCCCGGTTTGACAAGCTGGAGTTGATCGATTTTGCGCCAACGGCGCTGTTGCCCGACCCGACGAGCGATCCTAACAAGGTTCCTGAGTCGCCGACGTTGGCGAGCTTGTTGGCGTGGTCGCATCTCAACGCCGGGCGGGCGTTGCTCGCGTTGGCTAAACCAGCGGAAGCATCGCAGGAATACCGCGCGGTGATCGCCTACGACACGGCGTGGCCGGCCACGGCGACGGGACGCGAGACGTTGACACTGCCGTGTGGCTGGGCGCAGCTCGGTCTGGCGGAGGCGGCGCTGGCCGCAAAGGACTACGACGGGGCAATGCAGATGGTACTGGACCAACATATCGTGGCGTGGGGATTGCCGCCCGATCTGGAGAAGCGTCGGAAGGCGTTGCAACAAGAGATCAGCACAGCCCGCGAGCGGCAATACGAGCAGCAACGTCAAGCCGACGCCCGCCTGACGCCGAGCCAGATGCAGATGCGACAGGTGCAAGCCGACATCGCCCAGTTCCAGAAGCAGCGCGAGAATATTGTCCGCGAACTCGAAAACACCGAAACGCCTGAGCAAGACAGGCAAGCCCTGCGCAACAGCCTTGCGGAGTTGGACCGTTACATCGCCATCCGCAAGGACAAACTCAAGCGTCTGGAAGAATCTCCCGACAGTCCCGAATCCCTGCCTGCCCAAGGCCGCCGGCGCCGTTGATTGCAACAAATGTGATTCAGACAGTGGGGGGGAGGCCGCGCGGAATCGCGTACTGGGAGCGTCTGGCCGAAATCCTCGAGCGCGTGCCGGTGCAAGAACGGGATCGCATCATGATGGCCATGCTCCGTTCGATTGGCATCGAGAAGGGCAAACCCTTCGAGCCCGATGGGCGACAAAAGAAGATTCTTACCGAAGCCGCGTTGGTAGGCGAGGCAATGGCCAAGGCCAACGACTTCGACAAGCGGCGGATGGAGCTATCGCATTACAGGGACGGCGTGTAGTGGCACCTATCACTCTGTCTCGATCCGAGCCAGGAATCGGAGTTTTACACGCAAATCGACGAGCGTGCGGCGTGGTTCTGCGAAGCAGTGACGACCTCCAAGGGAATGGGCACCAAGACCCCGGGCGTCAGCCAGGTCTATCTCGGAAGCTACAAGGACAAAAGGGTGTACCGGCGTTAACCCTCGCTTGTTGCGTCATTGCCCAGGGGTGCCTGCGCGGCCGAGCATCCTGTCGGCAGCCTTATCGCCAAACCGCCTACGCCGCGATTCTGAAAACCTTCCAGGCATTCTTTGACCGCCTTGACGTCCGCCCCGGCTGCGTGGTCTCGCCGCGGGCCTTCGGCGACTACGGCGCACGGATCGGACCACCCGGCAATCGACTTTGAGTCGCGTTCATTGGACAACTTTGATGCACTTCATGCGGGCTTGGTCCCGGATGAGGAGCTTGCCATCGGCGAGCGCCATCGGGGCCCAATTTTGGGTTTGGCCTCCGACTCGTGAAGCCAGCGGATCGTTCTCGGATCCGGTTCCTCTTTCTCCCAGCAGCCTCGCTGAGGTCAACTGCTTAAAGCCGGACGGATCAGGCTCGATCAAATACAAAGTTTGCGCGCCATCAGTTGCCAGGATCAGGTCGTCCGCCAGGATCATGCTGCCTTTGTTAAAGTCAGGTGAGCGTTTGGTCTTCCACAGGATTTTGCCCTCCGTGCTCATGCACACCATGCCGTCCCGCCGGCTGTTGGTTCCATACTGGGCATAAAAATGCCCCTTGTACTGGACCGGTGGCTTCGTTTGATCACCGAACTCTTCGGTTCGGAAGAGCTCCGTCGAGGTGTAGGCGCCATCGGCTTGCTTTTCGACCTTGATCATCAGCGCGCCGAGTTCATATCCGCCGACAATCAGCACTTTGTTGTCGCCGCCATCCAATGCGCTCGCCACCGGGATGTGACATTCCCACTTGTCATACTTCCATAGGATTTCTCCGGTGAGCGGGTCCATTCCGACGACGTTGCCCATTTCATTCTCCGGGCGGGTCCTTTGGAAGGGGTTGGTGGATGACGTCACCATCACCACATGGTCTTTTCCGTCCACCTTGACAATGGCCGGGCTGGCATAGCTGATGAGGCCAAGCGACGGCGTCTTCCATTGAACAGCGCCTGTGAGCTTCTCATACGCCACAACGCCAGCCTCATGTGCTTGCGAAGCCACGATAAGCAGATCGCCGTAAACCAACGGACACTGAGTGATGGCCCACATAGGAATCCTGCCGCCACCGAAATCTTTCCACACGTTCTTGTTCCAAACGGGTTTGTGGGTGTTGATGTCCACGCAATACAGGTCGCCGTTGTGACCGCAGGAATAGACGTGATGACCGTCCACCGTGGGGACGCTTCGGGAGCCGGGGAACATAACCGTTCCGGGAGCATCGTAGGCGAAGTTCCAGAGTTCTTTCCCCGTGGCAAGGTCCAGACAACGAAGGTTATCGCCCACATTGTCGTCCCGATCGAGCAAGTAAACCTTGCCGCCTTTGACGACCGGCCCGCCATAGCCTCTGCCTACCGAAACGGTCCAGAGAACCTCGGGGCCGTTGGTGGACCAGTTTCGCAAAACACCTTTCTCGGGCGAGATGCTGTTCCTGGTTGGCCCGAGATGCTGGGGCCAATCGCTCGCGGACGCGGAGGACAACACAATGGCCCAGGCAAGGGTGGGAATGGCGGCTCTTGCATTCATAACTTCGCTATTTCTATGGGTGAATTATAATATAAACAGGTCGACAGTCACATGCGTTCAATCCCCGCCACGTATTTGGAAAAACGCGTGACGCGGAACAGAAATCGATTCGTGACGACGGCGGCGTTCTCGGCGGAATCGAGCCCAAACTTCAGTTCCATGATCACCGTCGGTGCAACGGGCAACAAGAAGGCCACCGCCCCCATGTTGTCCTGAACGCGAGCAAACTGGAGTCCGGAATCCACGGTGAGACGGAACGTTCCATCGCGGCTCAGGAAATAGTGTCGTTGGTACCGGTTGAACAGTGCAGGTTCCAGGTGCCGCAGAGAGGACCGCAATGTCGGGGGCAAAACGGCTGTGTCAAAAGTGCCATCTAACGACGAGCGAAGGCAGCCCCCATTGAGTGCAAGCGGCGGCAGCGGGTAGGCTTGCTTCCCACTCACGGCGCCCCTTTTCAGCTTTCGCTCCAACACGGGGCGCTCAGCCACCGCGGACGGTTGGCCATACCACCGCACGCGGGTCTTGCTCCGATTGGCGGTTCCGTTGATGTGCTCGTAGTAGTCCCTGCGCGCTGGCGAATCCAAATAGATGTTGTTCACGGTCCGCGGCGGATAGACCTGGCGGAAGGCGGACGGATGTCGCCGAACCCCCGCCAGCACTTCGGCCAGCGTCAGTCCCTCGGCAATGAGCTTCTTCTCGTATCGCAGGTTCGGGAGCTTTGAGGTCATTTGGAATTCGAGCCCCGTTTGGTCAGGCAAGCAAGCCACGGTCATCCATACAGCTCACCTTTACCTCTGGGCTGAGCTCGCAGATTTGATTTGTGAACTGCTCCAGGTGAGCGACTTGCTTGAAGTCCACCAAGAAGGCTGTCTCGATCGACTCCGGTGTTCGGTCGAACCTCTTCAGGCTCGCAGTCGCACCGATTCCGGTCAGAACCTGGAGAATCCTCTCTGCCCCCAAATTGGCCGCGACGGGACTGGTCACCGTCAGGTAGAGGTTGGGCTGAGTCGGGCTTTGTCGAGAAAGCCCGCGGATGACGATGAGACCGAGGATGATTGTCAGAGCCACCACGGTCACCAACGCTTGGCCGGCGCCCAAGCCCAACCCGATGCTGATGGCCAGGAACAGGAACGCCAGTTCCTCGGGCTCCTTGATCGCGGCGCGAAAGCGCACGATGGACAACGCGCCGACCAGACCGAGCGAGAGCGCCAGAGAGGATCGCACGATGCTGATAATGAGGGTGGTGGTGACGACGAGGACGAGGAAGTTCCGGGCAAACAACCGCCGGTTGGACAGAGATTGCCCGAAGTGGATGTAAACTTGGCCGAGGATGACGCCGAGCAGGGCGGCGATTCCGAGGCTGAATACGAGCTTCGGCAGCGATGCCACCATTTCGGGGTTCCAGAATAGGTCACGGATGGATTGTTCGATTTGCATTGGATGTCCTGAGTTATTGCCTGTAATTGTGGGAGGACGTTTGTGAGTTTCAATTTGCCGCGACGCTTTCCTTCAGGGTGACGCAGAACAGCAGGTCATAATAGTCAAAGGTCATTGTCGGTGACCACCGTGGCCGAACCAACCTCGCGTCCGCCGGGACCACCAAAGCCACCACCGGGACCACCAGCGCCTCGCCCCGGACTGCGAGGACCACCGCCACGACCGCCGGGGCCGCCGCCGGAAGGCAAGAATCCCTGGCTTTGCTGGGGCAGGTCCTTCTCGATACCCGACCGCAGTTGAATCCAGTCGAGAATTCCGTTCTTACTCGTGTCCCACGACTGGAAAAGCCCAGCGAAACCTTCGGTGAACTCGGTCCGTGTCACAGCGGAGTCCTTGTTCTTGTCGAGGATCTGCAAGAGCGGGCGGCTGAACATGCCCAAGCCACTGTCGCCTCCGCCAAAGCCGCCCGGAAAGCCACCGCCCGCCACCAGCCCTTCCGATCTGCCAGCGAGTTGATCGAGCACTGATTCCGTGCGCACCTTCGCAAATGGCTTGACGGGTTTGGTCTGACCGCCACCGAAGGGGCCCGGCGACGATCCAAGCTCGCCGGCAACGAGCTTGTCGAAGCGGGTCAGTTTCGATTCCGATTCCTCCTGCACGGCGGGTCGGATCGCTGCAGCGATCTCATCCACCTGTTGGGCCAACCGCTCCGGTCTGAAGATCGTTTTGCTGAACTCGTCCAGTCGAGCAAGATAAAGCTTGTTGAACGCTTCCACTTTGAACATTCGATCCAGGAAGACATTCTCTCCCTGCCACGGGCGGTGGATGCTCAGCTTGTCCCGTTGTTCCTGGCTGGCGCGGGCGAACTGCCCCCACGAATGGTCCTGGTCCCAGGGAATGAACTGAAACTGTTGGTTCTTGGGATGCAAGTGCAGGTAGAGGTTTTGTCCGGGACCGAGAATGCCGTCCAGGTCCGAGAGATAGACCATCACCGCCATGAACCGCGCGAATTCAGGCAGGTCAATGAACTCGCCGATGCGCGCAGCAAACAGCGCATCGTCCGCCTGCGTTACAAAGCGGGACAACTCGATCACCGCCTTCTTCTGTTCGTCATACAGCGCCGTCTTCGGATCGTAGATTTGATTGTAGGCCGCCCAATCCGCACCGAGATCGGTGAACAAGGAGGGAGTAACCGGCTTGAAGATCGCCCCGCGTTTGGTCCCGAAATGTCGCTCGGCAAATTGCTTGTCCACCGCTTCGCTCAGCGAATACAGCCCGAAGTACTGCCGGTCAAACCTGCCCGGCACAGTCACAAGGACCTTGGCGTAGGCGGTCCGCGGTGCGGGCACGCCCGCATCCCGGTAGAGCCGGTAGGCCAAAACTTCGTTCATCAGGCTCGCGTCGGTGACGTTGTTCTGCAATGTCAGCGTCCTCACGTTGCCCAAGCTCTGACCCTTCGCGTATTTGTTGAGCTGGACCTTGAGCGATCGCTTCAGCGAATCGCGCGATTCCATGAAAGTCCCGTTTCCTTTGTAGCGCACGCCCACGTCACTTAACCGACGGCCTTCGAATTCCAAATCCGCGTGCACATACTCAAATTCGAGCCCCAGCGCGAAAGCCACGCCATTTCGCTTTCCTTCGGGGGATAGAAGCAGATTTGCAATGCCCGCCCCAGCCGGGTTGCGGACTGCACCGAGACCCTTCCGCATCTGGCCTTCATCGAGCTTGCCCGCTCCCTGGGCATCCCAGGCTGTGAACCAGGTTTCTGCCAGCCCGACGAATTCCTTCGCCGAGATTCGACCATCTCGATTGAAATCTCCCAGGCTCATCATCGCCGGAGCAAGCGCTCTGTCTTCACGGGCGCCCCCAAACCTTCCCTGCCTCCCTCCCCCGCCTCCAAAGAATGGATTGCCGCCGCCTTGGGGTTCCATGGCCTCCCACTGGTCGGGTGCGAACGTGAGGTGAATCGTCCAGACGTTGGTCAGGTTGTAGATGCGGTCGGAGTCCAGGAGTTGGCTGGAAGATGCACTTGGCGAAACTCGTTGCAGCGCTGTCGCTCCGCGGAAAAGCGCCACGACGAGGAGCACTCCGGCAAAGGCAGTCATGGGTCGGCGCCAGCGCATGGCCCTATTCCCGCCAAAGGCTTTTCGCCCAAAGTGCAGGTCCGCCGTCTTGCTTTCGCGTTCTTTGGTCATTTGACCGCTTTCCGGCATCTAACATGACATGCGCGGGATTCGGATAGAGCCCGCCAACTATTTCAGTAGATTTCCCCCTCCGTGCGCCGCACCAAATACGTGCCGAACTTGCTCGCATCGCGCTCTCCCTGCCAGGCAGGCAGGGGTTGCGGCGGGCGCCAACGAAGCGTGCCGACCGGAGCAGCAGTATAGGAAATTCCTTTGAAGATGGATACATCGCCTTCAGTCACGCCACGCAGGATTCCGGACGCGGTACGAACCGTCGGCGCGGCGGTAGGGCCAGCATGGATGTCGCTGCTGCTACAGGACCTCCTGTTTATCGAGGACGCGGGCCAGAACCCGCGTTTCTTTCTCAACGATCGGCCGGGCTGTTTCCCAAAGCGGTCGTCTTCCCTGCATCGCGGTCTCCTGAGCCATCCAGGAGCCGGAGGCCCCCCAGCGTCTTCGCTGCCAGCCAGTGACCGTCTGGAGAGAAAAGGATATCCCTGACAGGATCCGCGAGCCGTTGAATCGAGAGGAGTTCCTGTTGGGTGCGAACATTCCAGAAGCGAAGGGTGCTGTCGTCACCGACCGACGCGAGTGTCTCGCCATCGGGAGAAAAAGCAAGCCACCTGACTCCCTGGGTATGGCCTTTGCAGAGCCCAAGGAGTTTTCCATTGTGGGTGTCCCACAAACGAATGGCGTTTTCAGTCTCTGCGATGGGGTTGGACCCAGCCGCGAGAATGCCGCCGTTGTCCGATAGCGCCAGTGGGGTGCCGAAGCCGAAGTCTGCCGTGATCGGGAATTCCGCTTTAAGCGTCCGCGTTGTTGGATTCCATAGCTTGATCGACCGGTCGTGAAGTGTCACGACAGCGCCGTTTCGAGAGAAAAGTGCACCTTTGCCTCCGATCCGTAATGGGGCTTCTGAGGGGGCCAGGAGGTTCCACCACAGCACAGAATCTCTGTTTCCTCCAGCCAGAAGGGTTGATCCGTCAGGAGCGATCGTCGCCCAGGACCTGTGTATTTCATGGCTTTCCAAGTCCACTGATTTCCTGGATGGCAAATCCCAAACACGAATCCCGCCTTCGGGCAAGGGATGTGCCAACACGCATAAATCATCGCTAATCGCGCCGGCCCACAGGCCGAATGGGAGCTTGCCCAGTGTGAGACTGTCCTCGGGTTCCGCAGTCCTGAGGTTCAGCAGCACGAACCTGGACTGGTCATTGATCGCGGCCAGGATTCGCCCGTCTTGGGAGAACTTGATTGGCATCCAATTACCTTCGTAAAACGTTTCTCTTGTGGTGGCATTCGTTGGCCATAACCGAATCGTTCCGTCTTTGGCACCGCTGATAATGCCCTGACCATCGGCAGCGAAGGTTAATGTCCAGACTTCGGAAGAATTCCCGTGCAGCCTTTCGATACACTGCAGCGTGGAGAGGTCCCATAGCCGAACTGAGTGGTCCCTGCTTCCTGAGGCGAGGAGTTGTCCACCGGGAGCAAACGCAAGGGCGGAGATCATACCGGAGTGTTCAATTGTATTGCGCTGAACGGGCATGGTCGCCACTTTCTCGCCTGTCGCGCAGGCCCACACCTCGAGAGCGAAGATGCTGCCGTCCCGCAGCGTATTCCGGGCGGCGACGACGGAATGTCCATCCGGAGAGAACACCAAAACCTTCATGTCCCGCACCTGGGGAGCATTGAACATCCCTTGGGAGTTTTCGAGCACCCGCAAGGCTTTCACAGCGTTCAGGTCCCAGGCAACAATGCCCTGGCTGGAGTCCACCGCGATCACGTTGCTGTCGGGACTGAAGGCAAAGGGCGGAACGCTGTTGGGGATTTTAGCCACGAGCTTCCCGTCAGAACTGCTGTATATCTGCACCCCGTTGGGCGAGGTCGCCGCCAGATACCGGCCATCCGGTGAGAATGCAATAGGGGCCCTGTGCTCCGGGACGGAATAGACTGCAGCCCAATCCGAAGTTCGCCAGATCCGAACCGAGCTCTTTCCAGCCGTCGCGAGCAAACCCGCGGTTGACAGCGCAACTGAAGAGCCGGACTTCGCGAGGGACTTAACCAGGCTGCCACTTTGTGAGCTGTAGATTCGAACGGAGTCTGGCAGACCGACGACAAGCCATTCCGGCGAGTTCGCCAGGGATAGAACGCTGGACGCCTCCTGCGCGAAAAGCCTATGGTCATCCCCTTGAGCTGCTTGCCATAGATATCGCCATTCAAAGCGTTGGGAACCGGTGTCGCGATGTTTGGCCAGAAGTTCTGTCGCTCGGGCGAGGTTCCCGGCGAGAATGGACTGGTGGGCCAGATTAATGTTGGCCACGTATTCGTTGAGTTCGGCCCGCTCCTGACTCTCCAAAGCGCGTCCTCGCTCCCGCTCCGCATCATGACGAAGCACCTCTTCGTTCTTTCGGCGCTGTTCCGACAGGCGCTCGGCGCTGGCGGCGCGCCATGCCTGCCAAACACTGACCGTGGTGCCAGCAACGATGGCAATGAGAATGGTGGCAGCAGCAGCGAAAGCGGCGCGATGCCGCCGCAGTGCTTTGTGGAGCCGATACGCCGTACTTTGCGGCCGGGCCAAAACTGGTTCTTGGTCTAAGTAGCGCTGGAGATCGGCTGCAAGTTCCCCCGCGGTGTCGTAACGTCGGGTGCGGTCCTTCTCCAGGCATTTCATGACGATCCAATCCAGGTCCCGGTCCACGAGGATTGTCAGCGGGTTGGCCGAGCTGCCCGCAACCACCCGGCTTAACCGCGTTGAAGGCTTGGGCGGCTCGACCTCCTTGATCATTCGACGCATCCCATCCAGGCCGGATTGGGTCAACTCCTTGGCATCGAAGGGCGTTACCCCCGTGAGTAATTCGTAGAGTAAGACGCCCAGCGAATAGATGTCGCTCCTCGTGTCCACATCCGTCCCGGTCATCTCCGCTTGTTCAGGGCTGGTGTAAGCAGGTGTCCCGATGAACGCGTGGAAGTTGGTCAAAATGGTTTTCTCGGTAAGCGGTTCTTCAATCGCCTTTGCCACGCCAAAATCGATCACTTTCGGGACTGGCTTTCCATCCTGTACGGTGACGAGAACATTGGAGGGCTTTAAGTCGCGATGAATAACACCCTTTTGGTGGGCGTGCTGGATGGCGTAGCAGAGCTGAATGAAAAGAGTAAGGCGTTCCTGGAGCGGGATCTGATTCGCCGCGCAGTAATCCGTAATCCGAACTCCGCGAACCAGCTCCATCACGAAAAACGGGCGACCCGTCGCGGTCGCCCCGCCGTCCAGTACCCGTGCAATGTTGGGATGATCCATGAGCGCGAGCGCCTGACGTTCGGCTTCGAACCGAGCCACGATGCTCTTGGTGTCCATGCCCAATTTGATGATTTTGACGGCAACCTGGCGCCGGACTGGTTCGCGTTGCTCTGCGCGATAAACGACGCCAAAGCCTCCTTCGCCGATCTTCTCCAGGAGCTTGTAACGGCCGATGTTATCACCAATCTGCTCCTCCTGGAGTGTCAGCTTGCCTGCAGATGTCAGCGATTCCCGGAGAGGCTCGGCCACTCCCTGTTCCAGGAACGTGTCTGCCAAAACGTTCGCGAGCAGAGCCTCAACCGCCTCCCGCAACTTCGGATTGCCTGTCGTGGCGCGCTCGACGAAAGCCTCGCGTGCCTCAAGCGTAGGCTGTTCTAAAGCTTCTTCGAAGATTTCACGTTCGCGGGTCATTCAACCAGATTCAGCATCTAGCTGGCGTGACATGCGGAGAACCTAATTGGAGTCCGCCAAATCTCTCATGTGGTTCCGGGAGGCGAACCTCGGGTCCCGATTTGCCGCCGCAGCCAGGCCCGTGCGTAGGTCCACGTGCGTTCGGCGCTTCGCAGCGACATCCCCATGGTTGCTGCCGCTTCATCCATGTTCATCCCCACAAAATAGCGGTATTTGACCAGACTCGCTGCGGCGGGGTCCTCTTTCGACAGCAGTTCAAGGGCTTCGTCCACGGCGAGCAGTTCATCATCCGGCAAGGCTTGGGCCAGGCGATCTTCCTGCAGTTCTTCGTGGGCTTCACCGCTGCCGCGCTTGATTGCGTGCTTTCGGCGAGCCGAGTCCACAAGGATGCGCCGCATTGCTTCTGCTGCGGCCGAGAAGAAGTGCGCCCGGTTCTCAAACGGAGCGTCGCCATCCCCGACCATCCTCATCCAAGCCTCATGGACCAAGGCGGTCGGTTGCAGCGTGTTTCCAGGCGCCTCACCAGCCATTCTCTGGGCCGCAATCCGCTTTAGCTCGGCATAAACGAGCGAAAGCAACTGCTCGGCACCTTGCTGGTTTCCGCCACTTATCTCGCCGAGAATCTGCGTGATTTCCGACATACTCAGTTGGCCTTGAACGGCCGCAATCCAAATGCGTCCTCTCTCTGGGCTCCTTTTCGCAAGGACGTTCATGTCCACGAAACACCGTGCTGAAGAATAACAGTGGCTTCAGCGCAATTCTATGGCGAATCTATCGCCCTTCCGAGCGGCGACTCCGCCATTTTGCCAGAGACTTTCACCTTGAACGGCCCTTCCCTTTCTGGCAGGGTCCAAAGGAGATTGAAAAAGCAAGTGCTCATTAGTGACACAAAGGCCGAGCTGGTCTGGAAGGCCAGCGAACTGCCAAACAGCCATGTCTGGAATCCTACGAGAACAGGACACAATCGGCATCGGGTGGGTCCTGGAGGATTCACGCTGATCGAACTGCTGGTAGTAATTGCCATCATCGCGATTCTCGCGAGCATGTTGTTGCCGGCGCTAAGCAGGGCCAAAGCCAAGGCAACGGGCATTGCATGCATGAGCAACACGAAACAACTGGCGCTCGCGGTGCTGATGTACAGCCACGATAACCGCGATTGGTTTCCACCCAACCGCGATGGCGGAACGAAGGACGTGAACGCGAGTTGGGTGGCTGGATGGCTGAATTGGGAAACGGGTAACACGGACAACACCAACACGCTTTTTCTGCTCAATGCCAAGATCGGCGCGTACACGCGGGATGTCGGCATCTACCGCTGCCCGGCCGACAATTATCCGGTGAACATGGGGCGCACCAGAGTGCTTAGGGTCCGCAGCAATGCGATGAATGGGTTTATCGAGGGCGGCGCCTACAGCCTCAATACGGCCAGCGGTTCGACGTGGTACCCGAATTACTACATGTACAATAGGGTGTCCGACGTGATCATACCCTCACCGTCGCAGTTGTGGATGATGAACGACGAACACCCCGACAGTATCAATGACGGGTGGGAGATCACGAACGTCACTGACTTCAACAGCTGGACTGATCTGCCGGCCAGCTACCACAACAATGCATGTGGCTTTAATTTCGTGGACGGCCACAGCGAGATCAAACGGTGGCTCGAGAAGAGCACCCAGGTGAAGATCAAACGCACTCAGTACAATGGCTTCGCCGCCCCCAACAGCCGCGACATTAAGTGGGTGATTGAACGGTCCTCGGCGTTGAGGTAGCAGATGGGGCTCCCGGTGCCTTCCGACCCGCACGCACGCAACGAGAAGTAGTTGCCCTTCTGTGATTGCAGGGCCGGGCGTTTGGATGCAAACATTGGGCATGTCTAAGCCGCGTAAGCTCCTGGTCCGCATAGGTGCATGTTTTGGAGACATCGCTTTGGCAGTCAGAAAAGGGTGTAAACCATGCGGGCTAGCGCTCGGCGCGGTATTCTCGATATCGGCGGCGCTCGCCGCAAACCGTCCCAATGCGCTCGTCATTCTCACCGACGATCAACGCTGGGACGCCGTGGGTGTGGTGCAGCGCGAGATGATGGAGCGCGCCTTATTCCCGTGGTTACGGACGCCGCACTTGGACCGGCTGGCGTCCGAAGGCGCGCGGTTTGCCAATGTGTTCGTGACTACGTCGCTCTGTTCACCGAGTCGTGCGTCGCTTCTGAGTGGCAGATATGCCAGGAACCACAAAGTGCTGAACAATTTCACCGAGTATCCGAACGATCTGCCTGGGTATCCGAGCCGGCTGCGCGCTGCTGGTTACGAAACCGCATATATCGGCAAATGGCACATGGGCGAGGACAACGACGAACAGCGCCCTGGCTTCGATTTCTGGATGAGCCATCGCGGGCAGGGCAACTACTTTGACAACACTTTCAACGTAAATGGGGCCCGAAAACAATTCCCAGGCTACTACACCACAACCATCACCGACGCCGCTGTTGAATGGATCGGGCGCTCGCATCCGAAGCCGTGGTTGCTAATTGTGGGCCAAAAAGCGCCGCACGGTGGGCCAATCCAACCAGAACCGCGGTTCGAGCACGCGCTCGACGCTTTCCCCGTAAGGAAGCCGGATAACTTCGAGAACTACCGAGCCGCTCACGGCAAGCCAGCTTGGCTGGAAGAGAGTTATCCCACGTGGCATGGCGCGGGTGGACCGCTCTACGGACAAAAGGAATATGACAGGTTCGTGCGCGCTTATTTGGCAACGCTTCTGTCGGTGGACGAGAGCGTGGGTCGCATCCATGCCGCGTTGGAATCATCCGGCCAACTCGACAACACGGTCATCGTGTTCACTAGCGACAATGGATTTGTCCTGGGTGAGCACGGGCGCGTCGACAAGCGCACTGCCTACGACGAAAGCCTGCGCATTCCGCTCCTTGTCCGATACCCGGCGCTGGCCAAGCCGGGATCGGTCATTCGCGACCTTGTCCTTAGCCTCGACTTGGCGCCGAGCCTGATTGACCTGTGCGGGGCCAGGTCGCTGCGCGATGTGCAAGGTAGGTCCTGGAAACCGCTGCTGCAGGGGAGGCGTGTCAATTGGCGCGACTGTTTTCTTTACGAGTACAACTTCGAAAAGCAGTTTCCTTACACCCCAAACGTGCGAGCCGTTCGGACCGCGGACTGGAAGTTTATTCGCTACCCCCAAGGCGACGGCAGCCCGGACAGATTCACGGCGGAGCTTTACGATCTGAGGAGCGACCCGCTGGAAATGACGAACCTTGTGTCCAGCCCACGGCACGCTAACCAAGCGCGTTCCCTGGAACGCCGTCTTAAGCAAGTCTCCAAGCAAGCTGGCCCTGATGTCATGCCGGTTTACGAGGGGATACAAGATGTGCTGCCGAAGTACTGAAGCGCTGATTTGACCCGAAGCGATGTTGACGGTCGGACGAGCCCGATGTAGCATGCACACACTATGTGCCGGAGAGTGAAGACCAACGGACACGGACAAATCTCGTGAAAACACACACCATGAACCTCACAAAACGACGGCTTATGTCGGTCACGGTTCTGACAGCGCTGGCATTTCTTGGTACATCGGGATCGGCAGCAGTTTTGGTCGACGACACATGGGTGGACGGGTCCAGGGCGGAGCAGAACTTGCCATCCGAGTCGGCTTGGTTCGCGGCCGCCGCCTCGACGCTCACCAGTGAACCAGGCTCGATGACGGCGTCGATCGGCTCTTCGTCGGCTCTTTGGTTGACTTATTTCACTGAAGAAGGCGCCCCTTCTGAACTCGACTATGGGGAGACAATCGAGGTCACGACAGCGTTCACGCCAAACAATGCCTCTACAACGTCGACAAGCCGCGGCCTTCGCGTCGGCCTGTTCAACTACGCGGCAGGCGCCACGCGACTGGCGGCGGATGGTTTTTCCACATCCGGCGCCAACGGCGCTTACGTGCAGGGATACCTCCTCGAAATCAACTTCGCCTCACCGTTTGGCGATGTACCACTCCGGCTCAGGAAACGCACCAACACCGGCAGCTCGGACCTGATGGGCTCAAGCGCGGTTTACACGTCCTGTACGAGTGGCGGCGGACTGGCTGGCGATCCAGGTTTGGTGAGTGGCGTCTCCTACACACTCCAATGGACCGTGGCACGCCAGGGCGACGAATACAACAATTGGGTCACAATAACATGCCGGATATCCGGAACTGACCTTGATATATCAGTTACATACGACGATTATCCGGGTGATTTCGACGGCGATCCGTGTTTCGCATTCGATGCGTTCGCCTTCCGCCCCGCCGGCGCCACTGACGTGGCTGATGCCCTTGCGTTCACGCGCTTCGCCGTCGACGGCCCGGTGGGCAGGCGTGTC
>JAXDCU010000075.1:0-16539 GCA_034677645.1 Verrucomicrobiia bacterium | reverse complement strand
GATAGTCGCCTGGGTTGATTGTTGTGTTGGGCGGGAAACGAAAGGAGATGGCGTTGGCAAGGCGCCAGACATTGCCCGGTGCATTCGCATCGAACAATTCAACCGGCTCATCCGAGATGTTTAGCAGTTCGATGAACTCAAGGTTCGCCTCCTCGTATGTCGTCGCTCCACCTGTGGGCGGCTGGACCACGAGTTCGGTGATCACGATTGGGCCGACAAGCGGGCCTGCGTTTGCGGCCCCGCCGCCCTCGCGGAACTGGGCAACATCATCGGGCTCGTCCGCGCCGAAAGTGCGCCTGCTCAGCGCGACAAAATCGGTTCCCGCGCTGGTTTGATGGCGGCCGAAGGGAACGCAGTTGGCGGCAGCGCCGAACTCGACGCTGTGCCGGTAACCGGTCAAGTTACCTTCGGTGTCCGACGCGGAGAGATACACTCCATCGCCATGAGCGGAGTTGAGACTGAACAACGGTGGATCGTCCTCGTCACCGTGCGCTCCTCCGAAGTCCGCCTGATAGAAGACATGATAACCGCCTGGTGCCAGCATGGTGTCCGCGGGAATGCGAAAGCGTTTCGGCTCCGTTTCGGAATCGCTCAGATACCACCCTCCGATACTGACGGCGACATCGGTTGGGTTGTGAAGCTCGATGGCGTCCTCGAACGGCGGGTCGGCGTGACTGAGGACCTCGTTGATGACTACGTTCGTCAGGAGCAGATAATTGCCGGCCCCTGGCGAAGGGGTAGTTGGGGAATACAGTAGGCTAGAACTTCCGTCTGGCAACCTGCCCTGGGAAGCGCCTGCGACCTGCAATCCGTAGTCAACCGAGTCGATCAGCGCCAGGTCCGTGTCGTGCAGAAGCAGTGTTTCACCGAGACGATCAAGGCGGAACCGAACGTGGCATGGGCCCAGGGCGGGGTTTTCGTCGGCATCGAACCTGACCCATTTGCCGGCGCCGATGAAGCTCAGATTTGCCACCTGAGTGTTAGTGCGACCGTTGATCGACGGCGAATCTGACACAAACACACCCCCCATGTGCACTGGCAAGGCGCTCGGATTGAAAACCTCAAACCAGTCTTCACCGCTCACTGGATCGGCCATCCATTCGTTGATGCGGAGAACGCTTGCTGAACCTAGTGCGGCAGGAGCCGCATTCGCATAGCCCGGAGTCGGTGATGCCATCAGACGCCAAACGCCGGTGTCTCGCCCGACTGACACACCGGCCACCTGAAAACCGTACTCGACACTGTCAACAGGTTGCTCGGCCTGGTTGAAAAGCACGATGCTACCGCCAGTGCCATCCAACGAGAAACCCGTGTTCAACGGCTGGTCGTTGGCACTGGACGCAGGAAACGAGTCGTCGCACCAGACAAGCAAGTACCCAAACGCCGGAACGCTGGCGCCAGCCGGGAAAACCCAGCGATTGGCAGACGCCGGCGAACGGCCCAGAGCCATGCCCCCAACGTCAACGTCGGCAGGCTGGGGATTGAATAGCTCGACCCAGTCGGCGTAGTCGCCCCACGGCGCTACGTTAGAGCGTTGGTTCCGCGCCAGGAACTCATTCATTACCGGTCCAGCATACACCAGCAGATAGTTCGGGGCTGCCGGGCTGGCGCTACCCGGGAACGACGCGAGAGTGTCACTCCCATCCGGCAAGCGACCTTCGGATACCGAACTCTCCTGAGGTCCATAAGCGATTGTCTCCAGCTCGATGCCGGTTTCGTCGAACAGCGCGATTACACCGCCGCTAGCCGGAAGCTTGAATCCAAGGTGATTAGCTTCCGGGTTCTCATCCGCAATCAGTTGGGCGTAGCCGCGCGGGGGCAGGAATGAGAGTGACGCGATCTGGTGCAAAGCTTGGCTTGTGCACACATACGCACCGAGCAGGCTGACGGGAGCGTCGGCCGAGCGATTGAACAACTCTATCCAGTCATCGGCGCCTGGCTGGGGATTGGCGAGCCACTCGTTGATGGTGACTCCGCTGGTGGAGGCCAGCGCAACCAAGACGTTGCCTTGTTCCGGGGTGGGCTGTGTCAGACACCAAACACCGTCCACACGTCCAATGGTCAAATCTCGCACCTGAAGACCGAATGACACCGCGTCCACTCGCGTCCCATCCGCGTCGCGCAGGGCAACGGTGTCGCCTTTGCGTCCGAGGCCAAACCCAGCATGCAGCCCGGGAGCCGCCGGGTCGGACTCGCACCAGACAACTAGAAACTCACCAGGCTCGAGTGTCGTGTTCTGAGGGAAGACGAACGGCGCCTGACCGCTGTCGTCAATCAGGCTCCAGTTGTCGAGATGAACGGTGTTGGCGCCCCTGTTGTGTAATTCGACGTAATCCGGGAACAGACTGCCGTGGGGTACAGCCGAACGATTATCCGCCATCACTTCATTGATGACGATATCGTTGGATGGGGACTGGGTTGGGGGAAGACCAGGCGTACCGAATCCGACGCTGCTTGCCCGCCAGTTGGCCGGCGCGTCCGGATCGCCGCGTGGATCGATGCACTCGATCGAGAAGCCGCCACCGTCAGCTTCCCTCGGCCATATGTCAGAGTCGTCGTAGTGGACGGCGCTTACGACGCGCCCTGCTCGATCAATGATTGCCAGCCGCTCTCCGCTGTTGACGAGGCCGCCTCCAAAGTAGCCCGAGACCGTTACTGTTGGATATCGGTTGTGAAAAGCTGCTGGCTGCGCACCTGAGGCCAGAACCAAGACCGCGTCCGCCTGGATTGTTGAGTTGTCCGGAAAAACAAAGTCAACGCCGCGCATGCTGAAGCCGCTCAGGTCAAGTGGAACAAAGCCGATATTCTGGATTTCCAGAAACTCATAGGCGTCACCACCGGGCGGATGATACATGACCTCGGTGAAGCGGAGTGGCAAGCCCAGTTCGGCGACTGTGAACGTGGCTTCGTTCAACGCGCTCCACGTCCCACTCTGCCATGCCCTGGCCTTGACGGTCGTCGTGCGGCTCAGGAGGATTGGGTTCTGATACAGAGCCGCGTCGGAAGACACCGCCCCCGATCCGTAGACGCACGGGTCGCTGCCGGTCGTTGTCCAATAGACTATCCCCGCCGGCGCGCTCATTGTGAGTTCGAATCCAGCGGGAACCCGTCCTCCCTGCTGACTGAACTGCGGCGCACTGATGTTGGGATAGAGTCCAGCCCGCCGCAGTTGACTGAGCACAATGTCGCCGCGGTTGACGAAGTAGGAGTTCACGAGACGCTCGTTCTCGCGGAGCCAGTGATTCTCGCGGGTATAAAGCTCATAGGCGCCATCGGCGTAACGGTGAACGTCCCGACGATAATCGCCCCAGCGACACGACTCAGCGACGATGGCATTGTCGAGGTGAGTTTGCCATTTGCGCCAGCGGGCGATGTTAGCCTCGGCGGTCAAAGCGCCGCCGGGGGCGATCATGTGCCGGAAGACATGGTCGGCGAAATCGAGGCGGTACTGTGCGCTGTCATCGAGCTTCGTGTGCAGGCCGCTGGGCACGTCGTCGCTGCCGCCGCTGTTGGGGACGCGATTGACATTCTCTTCCAGTAGAATGCATTCCTGGTCCCAGGGAATGTACTTGAATGTGCCCGCGGACCCTGGGAGGCGTGGGCGGACTGCGTGCCAGTTTTTGTTGTTACCCCAATCCTGGTGGCCGACATAGAAGTGCAACAGCATGTAGTCGATGAACTCCGGCACATCGAGGTACTGACGAATCCGCTCGTAGTTCGCGGGGCTGGCCAGGTCCGTGATGGCGCGCATTTCATTGTAGGCCGTGGCTGTCCCCCCGCGTAACGCGCCCTGGTCGTAGAGGTCGTACCCGTCCGCCAATTGGCCATAGTAGGCCTCCGCGAACGTTTCGGTCGGTTGCTCCGAGAAGTCGTAGGTGCCCCAATAGAGGCCGTTCAGGAACAGGTGAAAGAACAGGGTGTGGCTGCTGACATTGCCCATGTCCCGATGCGTCTCCTGGGACCATGCGTAACGCGTGCGAGTGCCGCGACTGCGTTGGTAGGCGCCGGCGCCATTGCCCGCGACGTCCGACCAATGCCGCCAGCTCGAATTGAAATCCGGCCGCACGATCAAATCGTCGAACTCCTCCGCTGGTGAGTCCGGAAAGAGACGATACCGCAGAGTGGTCGGGCCATAGTCTTTCTTGAATGTCAGTTTAAATCCGTGTTTGGGGTTCTTGAGCGGATTGCGGCTGGCATTGCCGTGCAGATCAAGTCCGCCATCTATCGCGAACGCGGTCGATCCGTCCGGCAGTATCATCTCAACCGAGCAGGCTTTTTCGTTCGGGGTTTTGTTGGAATCAGAAGCCAATGGGTACAAGCCCTGCGGGCCAAACAGGTCGTCCTGCTTCATGACGATCGAAACAAGCGGCAGATCGCGCAAACCGTCTCGCAAGCGTTTGACCTTCTCGGAATCCAGTGGCGAGGCGGGATTGAGTGGATCAACTCGCAACGGGTCCTTGTCCATCTCGTAATCCGCGGGGACTTGGTTGTTTGGGAATCCTGAACGCGTGCCCCAGGTCGTGGGAAAACCGACGGGACTAGCGGACTGATTCACAACGTCCTCAAGGAACACGTAGGTCCGAGTGTGCGTCCGCGATGGAAGGTAGCCGTTCCGGAACACGGCAGCGCGAAGCGCCGTAGTGCGCGTGATCCGAATCGGTTCGCCGTACGTCAGCCCAGACGCCAGAGTCGGATCGCTCGCGTCCGTGGTATAGCGAATGGTCGCTCCATCGAGCGGCGCGGTCAAAACGACGTTGAACGGGGCGTCGAAGGTCCCACGGTTGACGCTGAAGTGAGGCGCTGGGGCGATACCGAGAATGGTGCTCTGGCCGTTGGCAACACCGGGTGTGGGCGTCTGGAAGTAGCACCAGTTTCCTGCCGCGTCCAGACCGTAGGAGTACCCGTCGCGCTGCTCGGGATAATCCGGGGCCAATTCCGCGACAATGCCCCGTGGCGATTCGGCGTTGCACAGCGCAAGGTATTCCCCAAAATCGTTCAGCTTGAAGTTGGTGTGGAATCGATTCGAGCCAGTCGGGCTTCTCCGATCCTTGCCTGATGCAAATACCACGAGCATCGCGCCCGGCTGTAGCACTTTTGATGGAAACGTCCATTTGCCGCATGCGTTCGGATCGTCGGTCAACGACCAGCCGAGCAAGTCCACGACCGAACTGCCGCGGTTGAGGATTTCGATCCAGTCTTGCGGTTCTCCGTTCTCGTCCTGCAAGCCGGTCTTGTTTGCCGCCACGAATTCGTTGATGACGATATCGCCCAAGGCAAGACCGGTTGAAAGTCTCACGCTCCAAGTCCCGCCGCTGAACGCGTTCGCGGCGGGGGAAGTGTCCGCGATCCGATGATCGCCGGCCCAGGCAAACTGCACGGTGCCGTTGGGCGGTTGTGAAAACTCAAACACATAAGGTCCAGCTTCGGCGCCGATCACCGTCGTGGCGGGCTGACCGTTTACCAGCAGGTCCGCCGCATCGACGCCCGTCACGGGCTCGCTGAAGGTGAGTTCGACCCTATTCAAGCGGGCCACAAGCGTGCCTGCCACGGGCGTCCTATCGCTCAAATCCGGCGCAACCGTGTCTTCCAAGAGATAGCTCCACGCGGAGCTGGGCGCTTCGGTGTCGAATGGGTTGCCCGTCAGATCAAAAATGCCGCAGCCTTCGTCCCACGAGACGCCAACGAATCCGACGGGCGGCTGGGTGAACGTGAATACGTATGTATCGGACCCAGGGTCGCCCTCCAAAGCGGCCGCGGGCAAATCGTTCACGAGAAGGTCTTCCGCCGCAACACCGACGACTGGCTCGGAGAATACAACAGTGATGCGCGACAGAGTGCCGACGTTGCCTTCCGCGGGCATCCGAGAAGCCACAACAGGACCGGCGTCGTCAGACCTGTCCGCGATTAGCGCCGTGTCAAAGCGAAAGTCAGTGCTGCCGGACAGGCTGTGGTTGAAAGCCTGCACCGCCAGCACATTCGTTCCCTCGACGAGGTAACTCGATGGCGCCTTGGAAACCGTGAACGTGACCGCGGAGCCCCCCTCGTGCGCGATGGTCGCCACATCATCGTACTGTGGCTCCCCTTCCACGCCGCTCCGCGCTGCTTCAACTCCATTGATCCACGCCACGAAACCATCGTCGTAATCCGCCATCAACCTCACACCCCGAACTGCCGCAATGTTGGTGATGGCAAAGGTGCGCCTCAGGAAAACGCACGTGTACCTCCCCCGCATGTCGTTGAGAGGGGTTCCAGTTGACAAGCCGTCGCCGTAATGGAAAGGGGCTGGGCTGGCGGTCCAGGCCGCGTCGTTATACCCCTTTTCCCGCCAACGAGCGATCGGGTCCGATGCTTCCGTGGTCCCCTTCCAGAAATGCCAGGTCGAGCCAGTGGCAACCAACTGTTCCTGTCCGACGGCGTGATTCGCGCAAGCCAAACCCCACACAAGCGCTGAAAGCCCGGCCAAACTGCGGCTTGACGGACTCATACCAGCAGGGTCTCGTTCATTGTTCGCACGCCCGCACTGGAGAGAACCAGACTGACAACCAGGGTTGTCTGGCATTCTCCCATGCGCAAGCAGCGTAGGGGAACGCGCGGGGCCTGTTCAACACCAAACGAAAAGCCGGTTCGAACGAGGCAGTTCCGGCTTTTGTTCCGCGGGGGATGGGTTTACTGTCTAGCCGAATTTAGTGATGAGCATGAAATCGTTCCATCTCCCGGCAGCTCTATTGATGGCGGCTTCCTTGATGGCAGCCGACAAGGTGTCAAATGTCGAGCGAGCCCGTAAGGAGCTCGACGGCGCCACTTACACCCATTTCGCGAAGGAAATCAAAGAAAGATATCCGAAGCACGTTGCCGCTTTCGCCATCGTTGAGGCGCGCGTCGCGCGTGTGGGGGGTGAGGTTTATTGTCCAAAGCGGAGTGCTTTGTGTGGGCCCAATCCGTCCTGCAAGCACGAAAAGGTCTCAGTACCGGCGCTGGACCTCAATGTCGAGCGCGTGCTTTTCAGCACAGCGCCCTACAAATGGCCGGGAGAATTCACCCGCTATCCGGCATATCGACAGGGCACGTTCAAGGATGGCGATCAACTGCAAATCTCACTCTACGGCTACGCCACAGGCTCGACTGGCATCTCGCTCATTCGGCGCCTGGGGGCCGCCTCCGGACTCAAGACGGGCGCGGGGAGCTGAACTCTGAGTCCGAGTCCGCGGTGGACGTGGCCGACGCATGGCACGGGCAATGCAGCCTGACCGGCCAACGCCAGTTGCCGCCTTTAGGTGGGTGATTTCTCTGCTCTTGGCCGTCTTGGTTGGCCCTCAGTCCCGTTTGTTGGAAGGACGGCCATCCTTGATGGTGGACGCCACGCTCGATCCGAACGCAGCGGGCGTGTTAAACCGCGTTCTTTTCTCCCATCAGGACCTTGGCTGGTATCGGGACAGCGAAGGCCGCCCCCAGCAAGTCAAGACGATCGCCCATTGGCGACAAAAGCGCTTGGACATACTGATGTCCATGCAGGAGGTAATCGGACCGTTGCCAGGTCCGGAAAAGCGATGCCCGCTGGACAGAGGGCTGGGCCGAAAACCCTGAAAACGCGAATGGGATCAACCCGCTCCCGGAGTCGTCGCCGACGGCGCCGGCAGTTTTTTTTCGTTCTGTTCCAACCAGCGACGCTGCAATGGATAGAGGTGTGAACGGTCGATACGGTCGCGGTTTGTCCGAGCCTCGGCACTCAGGTTTAGTTGAAGGCTGGCTTCGAATCGGACTAGGAAGTACTGGCTAAGTTCCTGAGGTGTGAAGCGAGCAATCTCACTGCGCGCCAGAAAGTCGATCGCCTCCTTCGCCCGCCCGTTCTGGGCCAGAGCGGCGGCATGGTTGACCCGAGCCATTGCGTTGCCAGGCAACTGTTCCGCTAAACCCTCGGTGAGCCGCAGAGCATCGGCTGGATTAGCTCGTTCAACCAGGAGAGCCGTGGCGTAGTTGTTCCTCGTTATTGGGTCGCTAGGTTCGATCTCGTATGCTTTCTGCGCCGCACGCAGCACCATTACCATGTTCGTCTGCACGAAAGCTGCTCGCGAAACCGCGTTCCAATAATCCCGCCGATGCTGAAGCTGTTCTTCGAGTCTCGTGATCGCGGCCAGAGCTTGGGTCAAAAGGCCAGCGTCAAGCAAGCCGTTCACCAGGGCAAGGCCCAGATCGGGGTCTTCGGTGTCCACTGTTGCGATGCGGTCAAAAGCTGCTTCGGCGCTATCGCGTCTTCCTTCGCCCAACTCCGACTGTCCTTCCATGTAGTAGCTGAAAGCTCGGAGCGAGTTGGGCAATCCTGGATGGCTGCGGAGCTTGAGAGCCAGCGCGCGAAGGCCCGCCCAGTCCTTCTCATCCATCAACACGGACGCGTATCTGGCGCAAACTTGAGTGGAAAAGCCGAAGGTCTTGATCGCGCCTTCGAGGACGTCAACCGCCCGCCTGGGCAAGCCCACGCGCGCATACGTGTCGGCCAACTCGATCGCTTCGAGAGCCGTGCCAGGCTCCTTGACGTACGCCTGCACAAGCTGGGCAGCCTCAGCGGACCGTCCCATGTCGATCAAGAGACGCCAGAATGTCGAGTGGTCGCTCATGTTGTCCTGGCGCAAGTCCACAAGCCGGTTCAACGCCGTCTGCGCGGTTGTCACATCCCTCAATCGTCGCGACACGCGAAGAAGCAACCGACTAGCTACAACCTGCCGTTCTCCAGACTTGCCAGCCGCAAGCAGTGTGTTTCTTGCATCCGTCGCGCTCTGGCCAGTGCCCCATCCCAGGGCATGGGCGGCTTTGAACAAATCGACCTCGGGTGCTGGCGGCAGCCTATCCCGCGCGGTTTGCCAGCGCTGTCGGAAACGATCAAGGTCATTCTCGTTGAACAGGGCTTTCAGATAGGCAAGCTCGACTGGCGCCGGCAAAGAGTCGCCGAGTTTCGACACCAGAGCCGTCGTAGCACCGTGAACCTGCATGTGCTCGTACACGCTCGCCACCAATTCCACGTCAGCAAGGTTCGTACGCGACAATCGCAGAAGCCAGTCAGCTTGCGCGAGGGTTGTCTCCAGAGACTTCGCTTTGTGCGGAATCTGCTTGATCGTGCGCAAGTAGCCTCGGGGTAATTCGGGATCGCCGGGATTCTTTTCCGCGGCGCTCAGCCAAACCTGGAGAGATTGATCAAACTGGCTCTGGCTGGCGAGGCGCTCGGCCGCGCGACGCAGTCTCCACGCCTGCAGCTTGTCGATCAAGCTGACCTGCCGCGCCGGGTACACACCCTCCGGCGTAACTGTCCACATTTTGGGAACACACAAGACCAGCAAGATGACAAAGACCAAGAACGAAATCACCGCCAGCCGGAACCAGACGTTGAAAACCAAGAGCCTCAGAAAAGCGGAGTATCCCGCTATTTCCGCCAGTCTCGCTTTTGTGTCCGATCGCATCTTGGATCAGGTTGCGGGCCGGGCACGGCGTTTCGGACGCAGGCTCTCCATGTCGGTCCGGCCCCATTTCCTATGGCGAGGTTGAGCCGAAGCACGCGCACAAGTCAATCAAACCTTCGCCTCGATCCCACCGGTCTTTCCATCGGGCGGCCAAGCTCACGGATGCCAGGGAACGCGCTCATGACGTTCCGTTCTTCATCGGCAGTCCGCAGTCTCAGGAATCGGCCGAGATGTCACGCCCTGCGTGATTCGGCGCCGTTGTCCCCCTCCCAACCCGGGCGATCAATTCCTGATTTCCGCGGCCCGGAAGCGAACCGGTCCCCGGTTCCGGCTTTTCGATCTCAACCCGGCCTGTCTCGACGCCGGACATCTCAGAACTCCAGTGTCTTTTTGATCCCCGGCTGGGGTGAGGGATAGCGGCCATCCGGCCCCGCCTTCAAGGGCGCGGCGGAATCGGCCGTGAGCTTGTCCACGTCCGGCGCGAATTCCTCGTCGCAATTCAACATCTCCTCGAAAGCCACGACCTGGCCTGTGTGAACGGCTCTTCGGCCCATGGCCACGACGAGGCTGGCTTCCGCGCCGCGCTTGACTTCGTTGAACGGTTTGTCCTGGCGAATGGCGTCGATGAGATGGTCCCACTCGAGCTGGTACGGATTAGGTTCGGGCTGCGGGAAAGCCCATTGGAGGTTGGACAGCGTCATCTCGTGCCGGTTGTAGATGCGGCATTTGGCGGGTGTGTGGACAAATGTCGAGATGACCGCCGCGCCTTTTGTGCCGTGGGCGTAGCTGGCGAATTCCTCGTGGCAGCCCGGTTCGTAGCGGGAATTGAGGAACAGCTTCGTGCCATCGGCGAACGTGTACTCGACGGAATAATGGTCGAAGTTCTGGTCGACGGCGCCGTCGCGGTAGAGCCGGCCGCCCATGCCTTGCGCACGGACCGGCCAGGCCTCCTTCATCCAACAGCACTCGTCCACGTTGTGGGCAACGTAGTCATGAAACACACCGCCGCTGGCCCAGAGAAAACCGAGATAGCGCTGAATCTGAAACAACAATTCGCTCTGGTCCGCCGGCCTCGGCCCCGTGAAACCCGCGGGCGCCACCAGCCGGTAGGTCCGCATCATCGTGATATCGCCAATCTGACCAGCCTTGATGCGATCGAACAGCTCCCAGCGCGCCTTGCAGTGACGACACATCAGGCCCACGCCGACTTTGAGGTTCTTTTTCACGGCCTCCTCGCCCAACTTCAGCATCCGCTTCGTCGTCGGGCCGTCGACGGTGATCGGCTTCTCCATGAATACATTCAGGCCCTTTGCGATTGCGTAGGCGAAGTGAACCCACCGGAAAGCGACGGGTGTGGTGAGAATCACGACATCCCCGGCCTTGAGGCAGTCCATCGCGTTGCGGTACGCGTCAAAACCGAGAAAGCGCCGTTCCGGAGGCACGGCCACTTGCGACACGTCGAACCCTCCGACCCACGAGTCGGCAGTCCCGATCCTGCGGGTGGCGCCGCTCTTTAGGGCCTCGTAACTGCGGCTGAGGCGCTCCGGGAACACGTCCGCCATCGCCACCAGCTTGATCGGGCCGCTCTTGTTCTCGAGCGCGTTCGCCGCCGCGCCGGTGCCGCGCCCCCCGCAGCCTACCAACGCGACCTGGATTGTGTCTCCACCAGAGGCATGGACTCGAGGAATCACCGCGCCCGCCAAAGCCGAAGCTGCGGCGAACTGGCCGGTCTGTTTCAGGAACTCACGACGCGAAGTCGGCAACATGGTTGTCTCACTCATGCCCGACATCGTTTGCGTTGCATGTCAAACCGTCAACCACGAACCGTCAACCACGAAGAGAAAGAGCTCCCCTTGGTTTTGGCACCAGGATCAGGCAGCAACAGTCGACAGCCGTCAGACCACGTCCGCGCCAATTTCCGATGCACGTGCACCAAAGTTTGGCAGGGGCCGATGCAAGTTACGCTCGCCAGGAACAGGCATCTGGCCGTCGAGAAAGAGAGTCTCAATGGAGAGTCGCTCCAGACGAAATCCCGACGCGGGACTTCGATGCGAAGCGAATGAACGTCGCGCTGTTCCTTCGCGTTCATCGTGCACTTCAAGGTGATTGCCGCCACCTGGAGGGCACCCTGCGCGAGGATGAGGATTTCCCCTTACGCCTTGACACCCGATTCGAGCACGCCATTCTCGATTCGCATTGATGCGCGACTCGAAGCCTCAATCCGCCTTTCGACTGGAGCAGCTCGAGCCGCGCGCTTTATTGACAGCCGAGGCCACCGCCGCCCTCGGCTCCGCAACAGCGCCAGCCGACATCGGACGGACTGCCGCTGTGGCTTTTGTCGACGCCGCAGACGACCAACCGGTTGGGTCGACTTTCCGAAGCAGTGTTCAACCCCAAGGCGTCTGACGCCGAGGACGCCTCTCTGTTCGCCGGTCTCCAGGCCGAGCCGTTGACCGCCGGGTCTCCTTCACCGGGAGCGCCGGACCAGTGGGAGACGCTCGATCTGACGCCGTTCCTGGGCGTGAGCGCGGGCGGCGGCCTGGCCACTGACGGCGCATACCTCTACGCGGCGGATTTCAGCGGCGACGGCGACTACGACTACGTGGACCTCAACCTTGATCTGTCGCGCGACGCGGGCGAATCACTCCAGGAACTGGGCTACCCGAACGGCTCGGTGCGAATGGCTCGTTATGATCCCGCTTCGGCCACGTGGGCGATGCTGCCCACGCTGAATGGGGCCGGCGTGGGCAGAGACGCTTTCTCGGCGGGCGACTTTGTCAACCCGCTGTTCGTCGCCACGGGCAAGCTCTATTACTACCAGTTCCGAGCCGGACCCAACACGCGGGCACTGTATGCCTATGATCTGGCAGCCGGACTGACGGGGACCTGGCAGACGATCTGGGAGAAAACGGATGCCGACGATACACAGATCACCGGCAATGCCGGGATTCGCGGCATCGACGTGGACGGCCAGCCGGTCATTTTCCATCATTGGGTGGCGGGACGTACGACTTCGCGCGCACCGACAACATCTCGTCGGGCGGCGCGCACAACAAACTGACGCCTCAGTGGGACTTTGGGACTTCAGCGGCGCGCATTTCCCTCGCAACGGCTCCTGGGAATACAACGCTGTACACGACCGCTTGTACCACATGAGCGCAGCTCGTTCACAGGGGCGGACCGACGTCACATCGGCCGATTTGAACAAGCCAACGGCGGGACGCTGTTTCTAGACGAAATCGGGGATATGAGCGCGAACCTGCAAGCCAAACTGTTGCGGGTGCTCCAGGACAACACTGTCCAACGAGTCGGAGGTCGAGAATCCGTGCCGGTGGACGTCCGTGTGATCGCCGCAACGCAGCGAGACCTGGAGTCCGCCATCCAGGAGAGAGAATTCCGCGAAGACCTTTACTACCGGTTGAGCGTCGTAACAATCCATCTGCCGTCTCTTGATCGGCGCGCTGAAGATATCCCGGACATGGTGCGGTATTTTCTCCGCAAGTACGGTCCGGAAGTGGGGCTTGACAGCCCTTCCATTCAGCCCGAAGCGGTCGAGTACCTTCAAGGACAGCATTGGCCCGGCAACGTACGCGAGCTGGAAAACGTCACGCGCCAGGCGCTCCTCCTGGCCCGGGGCTACACAATAAGCGTGGACCACATCAAGGAAGTGCTTGGCAAGAGCCGCAATCCGGCGCCTTCGATTGAACTAAGTCACGCCGCTTACGTCTCAGACCTGCTCACACGAGTGGAACGCGGCGAGCTGCGAAACGCGCTCACCCAGATGATCACCGATCTTGAACCCGAGCTTTACACCCAGGCCATCCACCGAGCGCAAGGGAATCAGGCCAAGGCCGCCCGTTGGCTTGGGATTAGCCGGTTACGGACGCGCGAGAAACTCCGCCAACTCGGCCTGCATCCCTCCAAGGTGCAGGAGGCGATCGAAGCTGCCAGCCCCAGAGGCCCTGCTGCGTCGGGCGCCACACACGCCCACGATTCTCATCGACCAGCCTCTCACCCGGAATCCTCGTCCTGAATCCACTGCCGGGAAGGAAACCTTCACGGTCAGAGTGAATGCTTCAACGGTGGGTGAAGTCCCAGAGAGCCGCCGGAGCCCGGAGGACGATCACCTTGGCCTTTCTCCGCGCTCTCAGCGCCTCCGCGCGATCGAAACGTCAAAGCCTCGCGCGGAGACCGCCGAGTAGAGAACGAGTCGGACGTAGGCGAGCTCGACGCTCAGGGCCGCATCGGATACCGATAGCGGCCATCAGAATGACATTCACGCCGAGCCTTGCCGCGGTGTCCGCCGGCAGTTTGCTGCGCCTTTCCACGGTCGATCTCCTGACATCGTCATCGACTTCGTCGTGGTGCTATCATCGGAGGCTACCTGAAGAAGTACACCAGGACGGGCGAGGATTCCTTCATGGCTTGGCTCCTGACCCGCTCACGCGTCCAAAAGCAAAGTCCTATCACTTCACTACTAGGTCAGGATGCGGCGTGCTTCGTCGAGGAAGATGCCCTTGAAATTCATCTCGAGGGCTTGGGGGTTGGTGGCTTTGTTCAAAGCTTCCTTCTCCGTGACCTTGCCCAGCTTGACGAGATTGAAGAGGGCCTGGTTGAAAGTCTGCATTCCGTCGTCCACGCCTGTCTCAATTGCCGCGGCAAGTTTCTCAAGACGGTTTTCCTCAAGCATTTTGCGGACGGTGGGAGTGTTGATCATGATTTCGAGGGCGGGCAGGACGCCCCCGCCAGCCTTGTTGACCATGCGCTGACAGACGATTGCCTTAAGAGTGGCGGCGAGCTGCCGGCGCACCTGATCGCGCTCGTCAGGCCTGAAAAAATCCAGAATGCGGCCCACGGCAACCGCGGCGTTGGTTGTGTGCAGAGTCGACAAAACCAAGTGGCCAGTATCGGCCGCATTGATCGCCGCCATGAAACTGGTGGCGTCACGCATTTCACCGATCATGATCACGTCCGGGTCCTGTCTAAGCACGTGCTTGAGCCCCATCTCGAACGAAAGTGAGTCCAGCCCAATCTCGCGCTGCTCGATAACCGACTGGTTGTCTTCGAACACGTACTCGATAGGGTCTTCGAGCGCAACAATGTGGCGTTTCACGGTTGCGTTTATGTGCTCCATCATCGCGGCGAGCGTGGTTGACTTGCCGCAGCCGGTTGTGCCTGAGATAAGCACGATGCCCCTGGGCGTTTCGGCGAGGTCCCTGAGTATGGGAAGAAGTCCCAACTCTTCGAAACTTGGCACTTTGGTTTTCACGTGCCGCATCGAAAGACACCATTGCCCTTTTTGCTGGAAAACATTGGTCCTGAAACGGCCGACGTTGGGCAGGTAGTACGAGAAGTCGACTTCGCGGTCTTCGTCGAGCCGTTTTCGCGCGTGGCGCGGCACGATGCTGTCGACGATCTGATTGATCCATTCTTCAGTTGGCGTCGGCGCCGTGATGGCGACTAGTTGACGACTGATTCGGAAAATAACAGGGCCGTTTGCCTTAAGGTGAATGTCAGAGGCGACGCCCTCGACGGCGGTTTGTAGGATTCTGTAGAATGTTTCCATTGCGGTGAGCCGGAGAGCGGTTCTCAGGCAACAGAAGTGGTGACGATCTGGCTGAGGTTCTGCTGCGATTGCCGCGTCAGGTTCATGAAAACGAGCGAAACCACGTAGCCGGCGTGCCGGTTGCCGGTGCAATCCACGACCACCCCTGTGCCTCGGACCGGCCGAGCGTCCGGCTCGGTCCGCATGTCCAACGTGACCTCAGTCCACACCGGAACCGGGTTGGCGGATAGAAAAGCCACTCCGTTCTTGCGGATCAGGACCTCTTGGGGGGAGAGACGGAGCAGAGTTTCTTGGGTTCGAACGGTGACGGGGTGGAACGCGCCTGAATGGTCAACCTTGCTCGTGCTCATAAGAACCTGTTCCACAGTACCACATCGGCTTTGGGGGTCAACAATTTGGAAAGACGAACCTCAGAGGTGTTCGCCTTTAACCCGCATCCATGCAGTTGTATAACCACGGATTACTCACGATGAGCCGCACAACACTCCGTTGCCAGCCCCGACTACCACTCGATCACCGCCGCGCCCCAGGTGAAACCGGCTCCAAAAACCGAAAGCAACACCAAGTCCCCACGACGGATTCGGCCACATGCAACGGCTTGATCAAGCGCGATGGCAACCGAAGCAGCTGAAGTGTTGCCGTACTTCTCCAGGTTCACGAACAACTGGTCTGGCCGCGCCTTGAGGCGTTCGGCCACTGCGTCGATGATCCTGCGGTTCGCCTGGTGCGTGATTATGCAGTTGATCTGGTCGATCCTGAGTTCGCAACGGCGCAGCACTTCGCGCGCGGCTTGACACATCGCTGGCACTGCGTTCTTGAACGTCTCTCTTCCATCCATTCGCAGGTAGTGCAGCCGGCCATCGATTGTGGCCGCTGAGGCCGGCTGGCGGCTACCGCCCGCCGGAACGCAAAGCAACGAGCCTTTACTGCCGTCGGCGCCCATATTCACGGTCAGCAGCCCGTGCGATCCGGGGCGGTTCTGAAGAATGGCCGCGCCGGCGCCGTCGCCGAACAGAACGCACGTGTTGCGGTCCTGCCAGTCCACTATCGAGGAGAGCTTCTCCGCGCCGATGACCAGGACGGTGTCATAGGTGCGGGACATGATGAACTGCTGGCCGATCTCGAGTCCGTAGATGAAGCCCGAGCAAGCCGCTTCGATGTCAAAGGCGGCAGCGCGGTATGCGCCGATTTTCTGTTGGACCAAGCATGCCGTGGACGGAAATGGCATGTCGGGCGTGACGGTGGCGACGATGATGAGATCGAGTTGGTCGGCTTTAAGCCCGCCACTGGCCATGGCCCTGATGGCAGCGTGAGTTGCTAGGTCGGATGTGGCTTCGTCGTCGGCTGCCAGCCGCCGCTCTTTGATGCCGGTCCGGGTGGTGATCCACTCGTCCGTTGTCTGGACGAGTTTCTCGAGGTCGGCGTTGGTCAAGACGCGAGACGGAACATAGGAACCCACCGAAGCAATCGAGCAGGAACGTCCACGAAAATCATGTTGGGCGCGCGGGTTCCTGAACGCGGGGC
>JAXDCU010000074.1:0-3468 GCA_034677645.1 Verrucomicrobiia bacterium | reverse complement strand
TCTCGACTATCCGGCATCGCTGGCGGAAGCCCGCGTCCAAATGGGAGGCGGACAAATGCTGTTGGGGAACCTTCACCCGGTCAGGCTCTTGAAGGACGGCACCCCCGACCAGATACGAGAAGCCCTCTTGAAATGCCATGCTGCAGCCGCTCCGAGATACATAGTCGGCGCGGGATGCGAGGTGCCCCGCGGAACCCCAAACGAAAACCTGCGCGTTCTCCACGAGTACGCCAGGTCTCACTCGCCCCAGCAAGGCTTCAACTGATCTCGCGAGCTTGCACATGACAACCGATCACACTCAATTCCCGGCCGCGGAGCAATCTCCATTTCAGCCCGCTCTAAGCACAAGTCGTGTCCAGTCGTCGCTGCCTGGGCCAAGGCTCGACGCTGACGCGCTCACCGCGCTGACAGAGAGTTCTCCCGACATCATATTCACCGTGGGCTGTGATGGGCTGATTGCTTATATCAACCGGTCTGGCGCGCGACGGATTGAACAGCAGTGCGATCAGATTGTAGGGCGGCCGCTTGCCTCCTTTCTTCGAGAGGAAGCAGCCAGCCAGCTTTCCGGGCGTCTCAAAGAAGTGTTTGCGATCGCACTGCCGGTGTACCACGAAGCCATGTGGACCTTCCCTCATGGCGATCTCTGGCTCGGCACTTGGCTCATCCCGCTTCGAGACCCGCAAGGCGTCGTTACGACTGTGCTCGGCACGGCGCGCGACCTCACTCTGGGTAAACACACCGAACACGCCCTGCGCGACAGTGAAGAGCGATACCGCAGGCTCGTTGAGCTGGCGCCTTACGCCATGGTTGTGCACCACAACGGCATCATCGCGTTCGTCAACAACGCCGGACTCCAGCTCCTCGGAGCGCGGCGCCACAAAGAAGTGCTGGGACGCCCTTATCTTGAATTCGTCCCGACGCAGCATCTGGACGACGCGAAGCAACGAATCTCGCAAGTGCTCGATCTTGGGGCCCGAACCCCGTTTCAGGAAACGCAATTCCTGCGCCTTGATGGAATTGCGGTGGACGTCGAGGAAATGTCCACGCCATTCGAATTCCGTGGCGAGCCAGCGGTCCAGGTGATAGCGCGCGACATTACTGAAACCAAGCGCCTGGCCGGCGCTCTGGAGCAATCACTCGCACGATTCGAGCGTTTCTTTCGAGCTAGCCCAGCAGCAATGTGGCTGGCGGCGCCGGCTGACGGGCGATTTCTCGAAGTAAACGACAACTTCCTGCATGTGTGCGGGTTCAGCCGTGACGAGGTTGTGGGGCGGACCGGAACCGAACTGGGAATCTGGGCCGACCCTGTTGAAAGGGACAAATTGTTCGACCAAGTGCGTCTCCGCGGCACGGTCCACAGTTTCGAAGCGAAGTTGTTGCGCGGGGACCGGCAAGTCCGACATGTCATCATCTCGGTGGAATCTCTGCGTTTCGCGTCAGGGCCGTGCATGCTCTTTGCCGCACTGGACGTGACGGACCGGAAGCAACTTGAGGAAAAGCTGCGCCAATCTCAGAGGCTCGAAGCCATTGGTTTGTTGGCTCGTGGCATCGCGCACGATTTCAACAACATCCTAACGGTCATTCACGGACACACCCGGCTCATCCAGATGCTGGGGAACATCGATGATACCGTGAGCGACTCGCTGAGCCAGATCGAAGACGCTGCTCAGCGCGCCGGCCGCCTCACACGCCAACTTCTCACGTTTAGCCGCCACCAGCCGCTGCAACCGCGGGTCACGGACCTGAATGAAATCATTCGGGGACTCACTCAGATGCTGTGCCGTACCATAGGCGAGGACATCGTCCTGGAGTTCAGTCCCGCGGCGTCTCTCCCGTCCGTGATGGCTGACATCGGCATGATTGAGCAAGTGCTTCTGAACCTAGCAGTCAACGCCCGAGACGCGATGCCCAAGGGCGGACGTCTGCTTATCAGCACTGCTGAGATAACGGTCGATGCCGGCCAGGCTCGATTGGCAGCGGACGCCGCGCCAGGAGTCTATGTCTGCCTTAGCGTGCAGGACACTGGCGAAGGCATCGCGCCTGAGACGTTGCCTCGCATCTTCGAGCCCTTCTACACGACGAAAGAACCCGGCAAAGGCACTGGCCTGGGCCTTGCAACCGTGCAGAGTATTGTCCAGCAGCACAAAGGCTGGATCGATGTCGAAAGCCGGCTCCAGCGCGGTACAACGTTCCGCGTCTACTTGCCTGCCGTCCGCACCACGACCCCGCGCGCATCCGCGGAAGCTCCGCCCACGGTCATGCCCACCGGGCAGGAGACAATTCTATTGGTTGAGGACGAAAGCGGGCTGCGCGAGTTATGCAGCGAAGTGCTTGAACGCTGCGGCTACAAGGTTCTCACGGCGGCGGACGGCCTCGAAGCTCTCAGCATCTGGCAGCGGCGTCAGGGCAAAGTCAATCTGCTACTGTCAGATGTAGTAATGCCAGGAGGTCTCAATGGATGGGAGTTGGCTCAACGCATGGCCACTGACGATCCGGCGCTTAAGGTCGTTCTGACCAGCGGCTATAGTTTTGACGCGGCAAAGTCGCGCTCCTCTTTTCTCCTTCGCTGGCGTTTCCTCGAGAAGCCGTATTTGCCGGAGGTGCTGGCTCAGACAATTCGCGAGTCGTTGGACGCAGGGTGACACCGCACGGATCGGACCGTGACATCCGCCAAGGAACGCTTGCCGTGGCTCTTCACTCCATACAGCGGATTGACTCTTTCGACCTGCCCGAGCTGGGTCCCTACCGCACGCTCCGCCAGGAGAATCAGCACGCAGCCGAGCGCATTTTCGTCGCGGAAGGGGAGAAGGTTGTGCGGCGTGTGCTGGAGAGTGACCATGAGGTGCTGTCAATTCTGTTGCCGGCGCGTTGGCTGGAGGAGTTGCGTCCCTTGATTGAGCGGCGCTCGGAGGAAATCCGAGTATACACCGCCGACAAGAAAGTGCTCGAGTCGCTAACGGGGTTCACGATGTACCAGGGATTGCTCGCCGTGGGCCGGATGCCCGAGCCGCTCTCGCTCGATGTCGCTTATCATCGCAGCGGCCCAGGGCGGCTGTGGGTCGCTGTCGACGGGCTAGCCAACGCCGAAAACCTCGGAGCGGTGGTCCGCAACTGCAAAGCCTTCAACGTCGATGCCCTTCTGGTGGGCGAAACATCAGCCAGTCCTTACCTGCGTCGCGCGGTTCGCAGCTCGATGGGCGCGGTGTTGTCTCTGCCAGTTGTTGAGACGCACGATCTGGTGGCGGCGCTGCGCCAGACTAGCGGACGCGGCGTGCGTTGTATCGCGGCTCATCCGCATGCCGATAGTCGAACACTGACGGAGACCGACCTCAAAAGCGATTGCTGCCTCGTGTTTGGCAGCGAAGGCTCGGGTCTGTCGCGCGAGGTCAGGTCCGTGTGTGATGAATGCGTGGCCATTCCCATGCCACCGGCGGTTGACTCTCTCAACGTGGCAAGCGCCGCAGCGAT
>JAXDCU010000073.1:0-4226 GCA_034677645.1 Verrucomicrobiia bacterium | reverse complement strand
TGCATGTGTCTTGGCCCGGTAATGCCGTATCAGTCAGTGGCGCCGCCGCGGTGAGTGGAACTTCATGGTAGTTTGTGCGCTCGACGACTCGAATGCTATACTGCACGGTGTTGGTTTCGCGGTTCAGAACGCCCAGATACCAACTGCCAGGGAAGAGAGGGATTTGCGAGCGCTGATTGACAAGGACTGTCTCGGGGTACGCGCCGGGATTCTCACTGGCGTACTCGTACCAGTCCGGAGCTGGCCGGAGCGGCGGCGCTGACTTTGAGTTGCGCAAGTATAAGTCGAGGTTTCCATCGGCCGGCTGGAGTTCGAACGATGCGCACTTGGCGCGTTCGGTCACCTTGTAGCAGAACAGTTGGAGCGTGTTTGTCGCGATCAGGTTAGTGACGATTGTCTCGCCGAACCGCAGTTCGCGCAGGTCCGGGCAGATGTCCTTGGCTGCGTCGGGATGGAAATCGACCTGGAGGCTGAAGTCGACTCGGCCCGTCTGATTGTTCATGACGGCCAAGTAGTAAATGAGCCCGGGCGCTAATTGAGCCGTGTTGTCCACAAGGGTCAGTGGAGAGCCGTCCTGCTGGGCGAGCCACCAGCCGTTGGTGTCAAGCACGGTGATGCCGCCGGCATCGTTGGTGAGCCATTGAACGTCCCCGTATCTCGTGATGCCGGCGGGAAGACTGTTGGCGTTGTACCAGAGACTGAGATTCGTGCTGGCAATGAGCGTGTTCGTGGCCCGCTCCGCCGTGGGCGGGACCTCGACGAGGAAGTAGCGGCTCGCTCCGCGGGGTATGCTGTTAGTATATGGGATGCTGTTTGTGAGGCGAACGATCGGGTATGTAGGCGGAGCAAAGGTCAAGTCAAGCTGCCAAGAGATCAACTCCGGCGCGACCTCGTTGGTCAAACCCAGACGTCGGTCCACGACTTCGAGCTGCCAATCGCCTACTGCGATCTGGCCAATGAACGGTTCGAGACTCTCCTCGGGCAAGTAGTAACGAGGCACAACCTCAATTAGCTCGAAGGAATCGAGTAGAACGCCCGGATCGAGAGCTTCGAGCTCGATGAGGGTCTCCTCGTTCCGAGCCAGGAAAGTAACGGTGTTTGTTTGCCACTCGCTTGAGTATGTGCCGAATACCGAGGTGCTGGAATCGCCAACGGTCAGTCGAGTGCGTGGCTGTGCCGGTGGGGGGCACTTGCCCACGTCGCGCATGAGGTAAATCTCAGCGATTTCAAGTTCTGAGAGCGCGCGCGAATAAACTGAAATCTCGTCCAGTATGCCGTTGAACACGTCGCCGCCAAGGAGGTTCGTCGCGATTACCATTGGCACCTCTATCTCGCCCGTGCCGTCGACTGTGTTGGTCAGCGTACCGGGCAGTGTCACGTGGCGGTCGAGCACGCCGTTTATGTACAGATTCAACTCGATGCGGTTTGAACTGACCTGCCGGATCGTGCCCGCCGCGTGATTGTAGATGCCTTCGGCTAGGGCATGTCGGGACCGGACAAGTTCGAGGAGCGAGTCTTCCGAGTCGGCGTCCCCGGCGACGGTTGGGTCGTTGTACCATAACTCGACGCCTGCGCCAGAGACGGCGATCCCGTAATTGACTGGCGAGTCGACGAGATTGGAGTCGCCAAGGGCTTTCAGAACTAATGGCCCGCCAAGCGTGATCGGGTTGGTTAAAGCCAGTTGGTTGGTGAGGTTGAACCAGAGTTCGACTGTCCATTCGTTGGTGGTCACTAGCTCTGGATCGTCTGGCACACTGAGCCAGGCGGCGTTTGTGATGAAAAGGAATCCCTGTTCAACAAGTGCATTTGTAAAGGTCAGCTCTCCGTCAAACTCAGCGTCGTGATCGTCAATCACATCATACGCGTTGGTCTGACCTGGCCACCAAGCGACGATATCGGCTGGGAGCGGTTGCTGGCGGTGGACGAACTGGAGGCGATACTCCAGTCCTGGCCGCGTGGTCACCCAGCGTTGGATGCGCCCATCCCGGAGCGCCAAAAGGTTCGTGCCCGTGTGCGCGAGCAGAGGCGCCTGAATCACAGTCACGCAGCCGTTGCTGACGGCCCACCCGTTCGTGAGCTGCCACTCGTTTGTACTCTCCAGGACCACGGTTGGCGGGAAGACGCCAGCCGGGAGCGCGCGGTAAGTCGCGGTTGGGTTCGCGGCGACAAGCTCGAATCCACTTATCAACTGGTTTGTGAACATGTTCGTGGCCCCACCAGCCGGACCAACAAAACCCGGCTCGACCATGGTGTTAACATTGGTGAGACCGGCGAACTTGATCGGTGTGTGCGCGAGGTTTGTGTCGGTTGTGAACGTTACGTAAACCAGGTTCGTCAGCAGGCTGTTGGTGAGGATGAGCCCCTGTTTTTCCGGCCCCGCCGAGACGAGATTGGTCACTCCATAAGCATCAATGAGGCGAGCAGTCAGTTCGCCAGGCGGCAGGTTTGTGTCGCTGCCGGGACTGATGAAGAACTCCACGCCTGAATAGTTCGTGCCATCCGCCCAGGCCGCGATCGTGCGGTTGGTGCCAAGGTCAGACGGACTGATCCAAGCGTCGACCGTGAAACCTTCGCCAATGCCAACATCGAGGCCGGAGCCGCGCTCGACAAACGCGAAGCCTGCCTCGTTGGTCGGGAAATGGAGTGAGCGGTCAAACTTGCCCGGATAGTCGGCCAATACATTTGTGTAGATGGCGGGGTGGTTTGTGAGCCAGTCCGCGCCGGTGTCGTCATCGAATGCCCAGCGACTGACAAGGCCATCCCCCGGTTTACCCGCGCCGCCGAACTTGTAGATGCCGCGGATTTCGGAGGCGGCGAGCGCGCGCCGATAGATGTCAGCCTCGTCGAGCATGCCGAGGTACTGGCTGGAGAGATTCGTGTCGTCTGGCCGGGCGCCAAAGTAGAGCTCGCCCCACGTCCAGAGGCGACTGGTCAAATCGGCGCACTGCTTTTCCCGCAGCAGCTCGCCGTCGAGGTAAAGCGCCGCCATCCGGTTCGACGCCAGGTAGGTGAGAGCGACATGATGGAAGTTGGTTGTGACGGTCTCGGCGCCGAATCTGGTCCAGTTTGTGCCACCGCGGCTCTCGCTCAAGAGCGCGCTCTGGCCGCGGGGGCTCACGACACGGATGTCGAGATCGGACGCGCGCTCATGGTTTATGCGCACGCCGACCTTGATGTCGCTCAGCACCATGCTTGTGGTTACGTCGTTTGTGCCGACGTTGAGGACGAGATCGCCGAGCTCGGTTATGTTGGTTGACGTGACAGTGCGGCGGAAAACGTCGGGCATGTCGCGCTCGTACCGGACAAATATGTAGAATGAGATCGGGCTGGCGTTCGGATTGAACAAGCCTATGAAATAGCGGCCAGCGCGCAAGGGCGGATCGTCGTAGATGCTCAGACTCAGCTCTCCGCCTGGGGGGAAGAGGATCGCCCGTTCATCGTAGTCGTCGCGTGTGGGACGAACACCGCGGCGAAGGTAGAGCTCGAGTGGGCCCGCGCTCAGACGAGTGACCGCGATCGTCATGCTGCTCACGTCTGGAGGAACGTCCAGGTATGCATACCGCCACTGATTGGGCGCCAGCGTGACGAAAGCGCCGCTCAAAAGGTCGAGGTTTGGCGTGAGCCTGATTTCCAGCGCCTGGACGTAGCCGGTCTGGCCGGATGCGTTGTCGACCATGTCCAGGGCCCAATAGCCAAAGCCGTCGCGCCCGACGAAATTGTCGAGATCGCCCGGTCCGTCGGTCGTCTGGGCGTTGGGGAACTCGCCAGAGCCGGAATCGTCGTAGAGCGCCGAGTAGAAGCCTTCGGGGGCGACTTCGCCGCTCTTGTGATTGTTGAGCACGGCGAATCTGTTTGCGTGGCTCAAGTTGCCAAGCAGATCGCCCAGTTCCTCGTGGAAGAGCGCATTCGTCACGACGACCTGGGCCACATCGACCGGGTACATGAAAATGGCCGGGACGTTGGTGGCGCCAGGCGCGACGGGAGAACCGTCGGGAATCGGAAGGGGGAGACGCAGGCCGCGCGCGTTGTGGTTGCCGTATTCGTCGATAGTGCTGAATGGCTCGTCGCTGGATATCCCGAAGAAGCCATACTCGGCGGCTTGCTGGTCTTCGGCTTTGACGCCAACGTAAAACACCTCGCCGTCAGCCGCGTTTGTAAATACGACGGTCTCGGAGCCTCCAGCGAGGGATGACCGGAACGCATTGCGCACCGCGTTCGTCTCGAGA
>JAXDCU010000072.1:0-3051 GCA_034677645.1 Verrucomicrobiia bacterium | reverse complement strand
TCCTCGCAAAGCTTTTCGCCCGGACGCAAACCGACGAATTCGATCTTGATGTCCTCGTCGGGCTTGAGACCGCTGAGCTCGATCATTTGACGAGCGAGATCGGCAATTCTGACCGGCTCTCCCATGTCCAACGCGAAAATCTCTCCGCCTTCTCCCTGCGCCGCGCTCTGGAGAACGAGACCGGCTGCCTCGGCAACGGTCATGAAATAGCGGGTGGCATCGGGGTGAGTGACGGTGACCGGGCCGCCAGCGGCGATCTGTCGATTGAAGATGGGGATCACGCTGCCCGAGCTGCCGAGGACGTTGCCGAAACGTACGGCCATAAAGCGAGTTGGCTCGGGATGGGCGGCGGCCAGCGCCTGAATAAACACTTCCGCCAAGCGCTTGGTCGCACCCATCACGCTGGTTGGGTTCACGGCTTTGTCAGTTGAAACCAGGACGAATCTCTCCACCCCCGTCTCACGCGCCATGTCAGCCAGACCAGCCGTGGCGATCGAGTTGTTTCTGATCGCTTCGCCAGGTTGGCTCTCCATCATCGGCACATGCTTATGAGCAGCCGCGTGGAACACAACCGCCGGCCGAAACTGGGTATGTATGTGACGCATCCGCGTCTCGTCGCGGATGTCGGCCACCAGTGGCAAGATCAATCCTCCGTATCCCAGGTTGATAAGCTCCTGTTCGATTTGGAACATCAGAAACTCGCAGCGCTCAATAAGCAGGAGCTTTTTCGGACCGTAAGCCGCGACCTGACGACACAGCTCGCCTCCAATGCTCCCGCCGGCTCCCGTGACCAACACGACACGATCAAACAGGATTCGGTGGATGCTTTCCGTCTGCAACTGGACTGATTCGCGCCCAAGCAGGTCCTGAATCTCCACCGGCCGCAGCCGGCTCACACGAACCTTGCCAGTCGCTAGTTCGTCTATGGACGGCACAGTCTCGAACTTGAGCCGTGCGCTTTGAAGCAAGCGGACGATCTCGCCAATGCGTTTTGCCGAAGCGCTTGGCATCGCGATGATGACTTCGTCGAGCGCCAGGCGCGAACCGCGGTCGCGGAGAGACTCCGGCCGCCCAACCACTGGCACGCCATGAACCCGTGAATTCCATTTGTTTGGGTCGTCGTCGAAGAAAGCAACCGGCTGCAACCCCAGCCCACGCCGAGCAATCAGCTCCCGAGCCAGATTCGCCCCCACATCCCCGGCGCCGACAATCCCCACGCGCCGCAAGCGCAGCTCAGTGGCCTCTTGATCGACACGGCGCTCCCGTGCCATGCGCAAAGCCAGTCTCACCCCGGCTATGCCCACCGTGGAGAGAAGAAAGTCCGTCAAGATAACAGCTCGCGAGGCAATGGGATGACTCGTGCTCGAGTATCGAACCACCAGAAGACAGGCAGCGACGATGCCTGTGGCACACACAATCCGTCTGAAATCAGGCACGCTGAAGTAGCCGAGCAGCCCAGAAAACTGGCCAAACAGGTACAACATCGCCAATTTCAGCCCAAGAGACCAAATCCAGCTTGTGGCCATTTCTCTTTGGAAATTGTCTGGGACATCGAAGTCGAACCTGAGTTGGTATGCCATCCAGTGACTCAGGAGCAGAACCACGCCATAGAGCAACAACAACAGCGAAAGCCGCGCGGCGGTCGACCGACTTGGAGGATTGAAACTCATGTCTGAAAACTCTCGGCGACAGCCACGGCCTTGAGCATCGCCAGCGACTTATTGATCGTCTCCTTGAACTCATCGTCGGGCGTCGAATCGTTCACCCACCCGCCGCCCGCCTGGATGTGCGCGATGCCGTCCTTGATAAGAGCAGTCCGGATCGTGATGCACGAATCCAAGTTGCCGCCGAAGGAAAAATACCCGACACAACCGCCATATGGCCCGCGCTGCGTGCTTTCAAGCTCGGCGATGATCTGCATGGCGCGGATTTTGGGCGCCCCCGTCAATGTGCCGGCCGGGAACGTGGCCCTCATCAGGTCAAATGGCGACCGCCCCGGCATCAGGCGCCCTTCAACATGTGAAACGATATGCATCACGTGCGAGTAACGTTCGACCACCATCAGGTCGCGGACTTTGACGGACCCGTACTCGCACACGCGTCCGATGTCGTTCCGCGCCAGATCGACAAGCATCACGTGCTCGGCTCTCTCTTTCGGGTCGGTCAGCAAATGCGCCTCCAGGGCCTCGTCTTCCTCCGCGGTAACGCCTCGCGGGCGAGTGCCGGCAATAGGCCGGATTTCCACGCTCCCTTCCTCGCACCTGACATGGATTTCGGGCGAGGCTCCGACGAGTGAAAAGCCGTCCAACTCCAACAGGAACATGTAAGGCGAGGGATTGATCGTTCGGGCTGCTCGGTAAACGTCCAACGGCTTGGCTCGCACGGGTACGGAGAACCGCTGAGAGCCGACCACCTGAATAATGTCCCCTGCAACCATGTACTCTTTGGCGATTCTGACGTTTTCCTTGAACTTCTCCGGTGTCAGATTCGACTTCACCGGCATCGGGGGGATCACCTCAGGCAAACCAGCCAGCAGAGGTTGCAGAGGCTGTTCAAGGAGAACAGCCAAACGCTCAATCTCGTTCACTGCTTGGTCATAAGCGTCTTCAGGACTCGTATTGGGCTCGATGAAGGCGTTCACCAGGATGCTGAGCGTCTGCGCCGCGCGGTCGAAAATGAGCAACTCGTCAGCCACGAGGAAACAGAGCACCGGAGTTCCCAGTTCGTCCAACGCCGCGCGCGGGACGACCGGCTCGATGTCGTGAATAAACTCGTAGCCCAGATACCCCACCGCGCCGCCCGTGAACCGCGGGAGCCCGGGGAGCCGGACGGTCTTGTACCTCCGTAACACACGCTCGACGACAACCAGACCGTCGTGGACTTGGTTCTTGGCGGATGCGTCTGGTTTGGGCGTGATTTCGTAGCGCTCGACCGGCTGTCCGTTCTCAAGAACAGTCACCCTGCTGCCTTCTTGGACGACCACGGCGCGCGGATTGCATCCGAGAAATGAGTAGCGACCGACGTGCTCTCCGCCTTCGACCGACTCGAACA
>JAXDCU010000071.1:0-3559 GCA_034677645.1 Verrucomicrobiia bacterium | reverse complement strand
AGTGCGCCCGATGATCCAAACGTAAGAAGTGGGTGCATCAATGCGCTGGACGCCTTTGGGTAGCTTGCCCTGCCAGCCGGGTGGCACAAGCGCGAAGCGACCCGCGCCGGTGCCCGTGGTGCGTTTGCCGGGGCAGGCAAACACGTCCGACCACATGTCGAGCATCGGTAGCATGTAGTAGCGGCCCTGCGTATCCGGAGCCGCGATCACCATCGGTTCCGTTGTGAGGTCGAGCCAGGCGATGGAGTAGAGGGTGTCGAAGTTGGGCCGCACGACATCTCGAAATTCGGCTGGAGGGAACGTCGGGATGTGCGTGAAGGTGTTCATTGGCCCGCGTCCAAAGGTCTTCCCTGGTTCTACGTTTACCGCTTGCTGCCGCGTCACGTCCATCAGGACGAGAGGGTAGAGGTAGGTGTAAGCCTCGACGCCGATTTCGTAGGCTTCCTGCTCGTTGATCGGCTCTGCGGCGCGGGCGACGGTTGTCGTGAAAGCCAACGCCCCGACGAGCGCGGCGGCGAGTAGATTTTGGATTCGCGTCTGCTTCATGGTTGAATTGTGTTTGGCTGGTGGTTTGAAAAAGGCAGCACGTAGTTTCGCCTAACGTCCCGGCTCAGGCACGCCGGGCCAATGGTGTCCGACTGCCAACCGCCCGTCCCGCCAAAGCTCTTGAGCGACGGCCGAAGACGCGATCCCGGCGTTGCCTGCAGCCGGTTGGTTCGGCGAGTTCATATCGCCTACTGGATACCTATGCCGTGTCTGTGTCAATCGCTCGCCATCACGCAGGCGCCACCGGATACTCTGCGCGCTCAGCGCCTCCGCGGGCCCGATCCTATCGCGCAGAGCACGCGGAGGCCGCGGAGAAAGCGCTCGGGGCTCCAACCACTGACGTCCGCTGCCCGACCCTCATCACAAAACGCTCGCTGCTGCCGAACGCAAAGCTGAGCGACTGCTGCCCGAAACGCAAGCTTGAGCGTGAACGGCGCGTCCGAATTGCCGCACGGCTTCGAGCGGAGAGGCGGGGCGGCAGTTCGTCTCCAGCGTCTGGTTCGGCGACATCCTCACCGAATCTCCAAGAATCGCAGTCACCAGAACGGCCTGAAGATTCGGGGCTGTGGCGTGAAAGAACTGGGTTGCCTTGCTGTCACGCACCTCCTCCCGGCTCCTCCCGGCCCGTGTAACAAAAACTCCTTGCGGAAAAACTGCGCCCGTGTTACAAGGCTGCAAATCATGGCTCGTTCATCAACCAGTTTCAGGCCCAAGTGGAAGCTCGGCAACACAACCGTGATTCGCGTACCTCAGGCCCTGGCCCGGGCAGTCCTGCAATACGCGCACGACCTTGATGCCACCGAGCCATCCGAACTGAAGGAGCCCACTCTTGCCTACCGCACAGCCGAGGACGTCGAAATAACCGAACCGGTCAACGTAGCCTCAGTACCCAAGCGATCCCCGTTCCGCTATCCCGGCGGCAAGACTTGGCTCGTCCCGTACACCCGCTCATGGCTTGCCCACAAGCCCAACCCCGTCGGGATACTGGTCGAACCATTTGCGGGCGGTGGCATCATTGGCCTGACCGCTGGTTTTGAACGACTCGCTGAACACGTCGTCCTCGTTGAGCGCGATCCGAACGTCGCCGCCGTCTGGCACACCATCCTTGGCGGCCAGGCCAAATGGCTCGCAGATCAGATTCTGAATTTCGACCTTACCCACGAGAACGTGACCGCTGTTCTCCGTCGGGAGCCCGCGAGCCAGCGCGAACGCGCCTTCGCCGTCATCCTAAGAAATCGCGTCCAAAGAGGCGGGATAATGGCCGAGGGCGCCGGACTGGTGAAGACAGGCGAAAACGGACGGGGCTTGAACTCCCGCTGGTACCCGGAAACGCTCGCCCGGCGCATCAAGGAAATCGCCGCAGTGCGCGAACGGTTCTCCTTTATCGAAGGGGACGCCTTTGAAGTCATCCGCCGCTACGCCGACGACGAAAATGCTGCCTTCTTTGTTGATCCCCCGTACACAGTCGCATCCAAGCGCCTGTACCTTCACTGGGATGTTGACCACCACGAACTTTTCGGCCTGATAGCCAAGGTTAGAGGAGACGCCATCCTTACTTACGATAACACCCGCGAGATCGCCTCGCTGGCCTCAGAGTTCGATTTCGAAACCCAAGCGATCGCGATGAAGAACACGCACCACGCCAAAATGACCGAACTCCTGATTGGCAAAGACCTCTCCTGGCTTAGGAAGGCAAACGGTCGCGGATCTGCTTCTCGAAACGCTCAAGAGACATTGGCGTTCCACCCGTAAGCCCCTCGACTGCGTTAACCAACGTGGTGAAGTGTGTCTCGTGCCGCCGGAGCCGGAACCGTCCATCTTTCGAAGGCGCGAACGACACGACGAACCAAACAATCTCGCAATTCGAGAGCTCCCGGACCTTCCGCATATCGGCGAGCGACTTCCAAAACGCCAGGTCAATAACAACGGCCATCTTCTTTCCCCACCGGCTGATGGTTGGCACCTTGATTTGGAGTTGCGGCATCAGCCGCTTCGGACCAGACGAACGGAAATCCGGCCGGCGCTGGACAGCCGGGAACGGCACACCAGGCCCTGCCCATTCCCGCATCACTTTGAAATCGTTTTCCATGCTCATCCCGGAGAAATAGACCGCTTGGAACTCCAAGGCGCACCACCGCAGGGTGTCTGCCTCCGCGTTGACCAGCACCTCGTCAATCTTCCCGACCGCATCCTCATCAGCCTCTTCTGACTGAATCTCCCTCATCAGAAACGGCAACTCCGAAATAACTGCAGGTTTTGAAGTCCCCAGCAACGTCTCGCCCACCCACGGCGTCACCACGTTTTCTTCTAGGAACCGGTTTGGGCAGGTTATTATCGGCTCACCAACCCCAACGACCTGGCCGGACTCATTCTGAGCGAACTGCCTCAGAGAACAAACGCCACCCTTCTTGTTACATTTTAGCGCCGGCTTGCCCGGCCCGGCTGATTTGAACGGGCAAGGCTGGCTCTTGTAAGGGGCCGAAGAAAGCTCCCTAATGCGCGCGGGAGACAGCGCGCCGAAGTCAAAGCCATACAATTCACCAGTGCCGTAACGCGAAGGCATGAAGGGGAGTCTAGTCAATTAGGCGGTCAAATTGAAAGCTCGCACTTCACCGTGCCGCTTCCGCGCACAACACCGCCGAACGTCCCGGCTCAGGCACGCCGGGCCAATGGTGTCCGACTGCCAACCGCCTATCCAGCCACACCTCTTGAGCGACGGGGGAAGACGCGATCCCGGCGTGGCCTGCAGCCGGTTGGTTCGGCGAGTTCATATCGCCTACTGGATGCCGATGCCGTGTCTGTGTCAATCGCTCGCCATCACGCAGGCGCCACCGGATACTCTGCGTGCTCAGCGCCTCCGCGGACCCGATCCTATCGCGCAGAGCGCGCGGAGGCCGCGGAGAAAGCGCTCGGGGCTCCAACCACTGACGTCCGCTGCCCGACCCTCATCACAAAACGCTCGCTGCCGCCCGAACGCTCCGGATCACCGACCCGGCGCCAGTGGTGCTCGAGA
>JAXDCU010000070.1:0-6427 GCA_034677645.1 Verrucomicrobiia bacterium | reverse complement strand
GGCGGCGAAATCCACGACTACACCAAGTTACTGGCCGAGTCCCGCGAGCAATCTCTGGACCGGATGACATCCGATGCGGAGCGGCTCGGAGCAAATGAGGTTGTCGGAGTTCGTTTCACCACGTCCGTGCTCATGGGCGGGGCGGCGGAATTGCTGGCCTATGGAACGGCCGTTGTTGTTGAAGACGAATAAAACTCGATGGCCGAGAGCCGATTTCCGATCTCAAGTAGATCAACAAAGGTCTCCGTGATTGGAATCCCTTGATTGGACAGAGGGCGCGAGTGCTGATCACGGCGGCCGGGTCGGGCGGCGGCGCTTCCTTCTTCTTGCGTGCGGTGGGCGGCAAGAAATCGCCCGGCAGCCAAAAAGTGATAGTGAAGATAGCGGGGCCTCTGAAAAAGAAGTTCCCACGGCCATTTCGCTCGCCCCTTCCCCACTGTCTTGATCACTGCTCAGTGTGAAACACAACCGTTACTCAACTGCCAAACTTTGGTGCATATGCACGCGAGTTTGGCAGCCACCGGAAACACAGCGCGGCGCGGCCGCGGCCGAATGGTTCCACCTAGAGTCAAGCTCGAGCGCACAGGTTGGCGCCGACAGCTACGTCATCGACCCTCCTTTTCTTCCCGCTGGCGCCCGCGATCAGGAGGAGGCCTGGGCAGTCCATGAATACGCGTCCTTTCTTTCCTCGGGCCACGTTGGACGTGGCAATATTGGCTTCCGCGACGGCCACGTCGAATCCATGAAACCGGCCGATGCCAGTTTCAACAACCGCCTGTGGAACGGATTCAACGACGCGCGAGCTCAAAGCGGTCCTGCCTGAGCCTCCAGTCAACTGGCCAGTTGGCTGGGCACGTTACACGTTTTAGGTGATGCGCCCAATTCGGAGGGCAGCCACCGGCTCCGCCTTGACCAGGAACAAGTCCTCGTCGTCCGCCGTTTGGGTGACCTCCAGTCCCATGGGCCGCACCAGTTCGGGCCATTCAGCGGCCGGGGGCAAACGATCGTGGCCAACCGCTCCCCCGACTTGACGATGAAACGCGTTTAGTTGGGCGCTGCCGACCAGATGTAGCACCAAAAGAGCGCCGCCCGGCTTCAAACATCGCGCTATCCGCCGCAGCGCCGCCGTTTGATCGCGGAAATGGGGAAAAGCATGGAAACAGAACACCAAGTCAAAACAGCGGTTCAAAGGCCCGTCCCCGCAAATGTCCATCAGCAGAAACTCAGTGTCCAGTCCCCGTGCTCTCGCCTGCGTCAGCATTGCCGGAGAGAAGTCCACCCCCACCACTTTGCCGGGCTTCACCCTTTCCACCAGCCAGCCCGTAGTCTGCCCAGTCCCGCAGCCGACCTCCAGCACATCCATGCCCGCATTCAGGCCGAGCCGGCCGTTGAGTTCGCTCAGCCGTCTGAGGGTGGCGGCAGGGCTCGGCCCGGTCTGGTCCCATGTGGGCGCCAACCGATCAAAGTAAGCGATGCGCGGGTCCATTGCCGACTGACGTCCCGAAGAGCTGGGGTTCATACGTTTTTTATGTTGCGTAATACGGGGCGGTCAGTAGTATTCTGATTGGTCATCGTAATACCACTGCGTGGAGCCCGTCAAGCCCCGCCCTGGCGGGGCGTGAACTGGGCGTTCCGTGAATGGAGATGCTAATGTCATTGAATTCAGTCGCTCGCTTGACCGGTGTTGTGGCCGTTCTGTACGCGAGCCCGGTGATGGTATTTGCCCAATCCGAAAGCCACGCCAACCTCCAGGCCGTCACCAGCACCGGCACGAGCGCGTGGGAAGCGCCGGAGGCCCCATTCAACCCGCCGGTCACTATTCGAGGTGTGTTGCTCTGTAATCCCGACGAGATGCTCGATTCCAGCCCGGATTTCCTGCCCTGGAACAACGGGGCCAATCAGTTCCGCCTGGGCGGCGAGTGGCAGGTCGCGTTACAGGCGATAGACGCCGGGGACCGTGGCGGGACGTTTTGCTACATGGCGCAGAACTACGGCAACCGCCCGGAGAAACACAACGACGACTTTAGCTATGCGAACGAAGCCTGGGTGGCGGAAGTGTTGCGGCTGAGTCACGACCCGGGGACCATGCGCAAGTTCCGTGCTGGCGATCTAGTTGAGGTGACGGCGCGCCAGGCGCTGTTTTACGGCGGCAAACGCAATGTCAACGAGGGCCATGATACCGATCCAGCCTTCAATTTCGAACTCCGCCTTGTGACCGCCGATTATGGATTGCCAGGTCCGGAGACAATCGAACTGGCTGAGGTGATGCAGCCCGGCGGTGTCGCGAGCGATCGCTCAACCTGGCTCCCCATATTCGACCAGACCCGCGCGACTGGCGCTGAGCGCTACCAGGGAACACGCGTTCGTCTAAACAACCTCACCCTCGTAAGCGCGAATGGATGGAATCCCACTAACACATGGGCAAACCGATTGTGCACCGTGACGGACGGCGCGGACCGTTTCTTCTCTTTGCGCCATCCGCGCTACAGTCTCGGTGAGACGCCGACGAACCTCTTCGACGCTATCGGCGTTTTCAACCAGGAATCGGGCTCAGGCGGCCAGGGCACCAATGGTTACGAGTTGTTCGTCCAGCAGATCATTCCTCAAACGGCGCCGTCGCTCGGTGCGGCTCAGGTTATCGCTCTTACTTGGCCTGTGAGTGGTGCGGTCTATCAACTTGAGCATCGCCTTGACCTCAATTCGGCGGACTGGGTTCCAGTCACGAATGCGCCCGTGGTCATCGACGGGCTGAATACTGTCTTGGCGCCGCCCACTGCCTATCCGCGGCAGGTCTACAGGCTGAGGAAGACGAACTGACCTCGCTCCATGCGCGCCACAAGTCAACGACCCGCGGGCTTCACACTGGTGGAATTGATGGTGGTCGTTGCCATCGTTGCGATTCTCGCCAGCCTTTTGCTGCCCGCTCTGGCTCGTGCCAAGGAGAAGGCCAAGGTCGCCAAAGCCCACGCTGAACTCTACGGTGTTGGCCTGGCACTGGAGATGTACGCCGACGATCATGATGGCCAACTGCCACCGGTGCGCGTCAACTGCAACTCCGATCTTTCAACGCACTGGTGTCAGTTCCCAATCGAACTCGCTGAGCAAGGATACCTGGCGGGCGGCAGCAAACCCGGTATGGCGGTGAACATGGAGGACGTCTTCAATCCGGGTCACACTTACAAGTACGCGACGCCCGGTCCGCAGCTTCTGAACGACTCGCCCAGCGGCAATTACAAACTCTGGGTGCCTAACGATTTCCCGGAATGCGACGCGAAGTCAGGCCAATATTTCTCCAGCCGGTCTGAATCGCCGGCGCGCTGGGTATTGTGGAGCATGGGGCCGCGTCCTCAGAGCGACAAAACGCAAGACTCGCGCGCGCCGATTGCAAACCGGAGTTGGTATCGGCGGGCGGGCGACGGGGGCGTCATTGCGCGCTTGGCCACGCGGGAGGGAATACAATTCAAAACGCCCTAGGAAGGCAACGTGACTTATGCGCTCAGCGCCGGGGCTAACCAAAGCAGTTAGGATGCGCATCCTCATTGTTGCCATTTCGGTTGCTGTCCTGCCGCTCGCGAGCTGTCGTCGATCGGGAAGCCCATCTGAGAGCGCGAAGATCGCGACAAGCACATCCTACCTCGAAGCCGCGGTGCATGATCTGCTCGGAGACGACATCAACGTCGTTCGTCTGGTTGAGCCAGGGACGTGCCCAGGTCACTTCGATATTCGCCCCAGCCAGGTTGCTGAGCTCCGTCGTTGCCGCGTTTTGTTTCGGTTTGATTTCCAGAAATCGTTGGACGCAAGAATCGCCGGGACAAACGCCGACTGCCCACGCGTCGCCGAAATTGTCCTTGGCAACAGCAGCATGTGCAGGCCGGACAACTACCTTGCGGCTTGTCGCCAGATCGCCAACAGCTTGGTCGAACTAGACCTGCTAACCCGCGCTCGGGCTGACGCCCGCCTCCAATCGATCTCGTCGAGGCTCGACGCGTTGTCTCGGAGCGCCACCAGCCGTCTGTCGCAAGCCGGGCTTGTTGGTTCGCCAACAATTGCAAGCGCACGCCAGCGCGACTTCTGTCAGTGGTTGGGCCTTGATGTCGTCGCCACATTCAGCGCGGCAGATGCCGCCAGCATCGGCGAAGTCGAGAATGCGATCGACGCGGGAAGAACAGCCCAAATCAGGATCGTCATTGCTAACCTGCCCGAAGGCCGGCGCATTGCGGACGCGCTTGCGGACCGACTCAAGGCTCGGGTGGCTGTGTTCGAGAACTTTCCCGTTATTAGGGAAGGGGCGCTCTCCTTTGATGCCATGTTTTGCGCTAACCTTGACGTGCTTCTAAGAGCGACTGCCCCATGACGTCGACGGCCATCGCGATCAGCAGTCTTGTCGTCCGCGTTAGAGGCCGTTGCCTCCTTGACGTGGAGAGTCTGGACGCGGAGGACGGCAGCGTGGTTGCGATCATGGGGCCCAATGGCGCGGGCAAGACCACATTGATACGGACCTGTCTTGGCTTGGCGAGAGCGACGAGTGGCGATGTCGTCGTGCTTGGGGAGAATCTGCGCTCATTGTCAAGCGCGGGTCTGACGCGGCTCCGCCGTCGGGTTGGCTACGTGCCGCAAATGCTCCCGGTCCGCGGCGAACTACCGCTGACGGTGCGCGAAGTTGTAGCCATCGGACGCACGGCGCGTGCGGGTCTGTTTCATTCTCTTTCTCGAGTTGATTGGGAGGCTGCGGACACTTGGCTGGAACGGCTTGGATTGATTTCGCTGGCCCGGCGTGCCTTCAGTGATATTTCAGGTGGCGAGCAACGGAAGACCATCATCGCGCGCGCGATGGCCCAGGAGCCGGAGTTGCTTCTGCTGGACGAACCGACGGCGAATCTCGATCTCGGCTGGCGCGAGCGAATCGTTGAGACAATCCAGGAGCTCCGCGCTGAGATTCCCATCACTGTTATCATTGTGTGCCACGAGTTGGAGGTGCTGCCTCCGGTTTGTCGGCGCGTAGTGCTGCTGAACGCGGGGCGCGTGGCCACGGTCGGACCGCCGGAAACGGTCTTCACCACCAGCCGGGTCAGCCTTCTCTACGGCGCGACTTTGCGCGCGCTTCACCAGAATGGACGCCATTCCGTCGTGCCGGGTGGAGGTCCTTATGATTGATCTCGTATTCTGGGCGCCGGTACTTGTTGGCGGGGCGCTCACTGGCGCTTCCAGCGGGGTGCTCGGCACGTTCATCGTTGGGATGCGGATTCCTTTCCTTGGGGTCTGCGTCGCGCACGCGGCGCTGGCTGGCGCGGTTTTTGGCGGGTTGTGTGGTCTGGAAGGGCAGCAGCTTCTCGCGCCGGCGCTCGCTGGCGCTGTTTTGACCGCATTGGCGTTGGGTTTGATGAACCCGCAACGCGCTCATCTCGACGACAACACCGTTCTGAGCTTTCTGTTTTCGGCGACGATGGGCCTGGCGTTTCTTGGGATTGGCTTGTACGGCGTTATGGGCAAGAGCGACAACGACGTGCGAGCGCTTCTCTGGGGTAGTCTGAACTTCTGCCGCTGGCGCGATGTGTGGTTGATGGTTTGCGCGTCCTTGGCCCTCTTCGCCTACGTGGTCATCTTCTTCAAGGAACTCCGCGCCATACTATTCTCGCGCGCTGATGCGGAAGCGGCTGGCATTCGTGCCAATGCAGTTTGGACTGGCTTCCTGATCCTCACCGCCGGCACACTGACGGTGAATTTCCAGACGGTCGGCGGTTTGATGATTTACAGTCTGATAAGCAACCCGGCCGCCGCCGCGTTCCAAGTGGCTCGCGGCTGCCGGTCCGCGCTGGCGCTATCGGCCGTGTTCGGAGTGGCAAGCGGCTTGGGTGGATTCCTCATCGCCGCCGCAACGGACTTACCGAGCGGGGCGGTCATCGTGCTTGTATCTTCAGCCGTGGTTGGGGCAGCGGCCCTCGTGGGACGCTGGGCGAGGCAGTGACAGCTTCTCGGCGCAGGGCAGCTCAAATTCGCGCTTGATCTCATAACGAAGCCATCGATGTGAAGGCCACAAAGCACCGGGGCAAGAGCCGATAAGGGGCTTGGCCCAGTCCATTGACGGCCTGGGTCCCTCTGCTAGAGTCATGGCCATGAAAGCAAAAGAGGCAAAAGGCGTGGCGCGGCTCAGCATTTCGCTGCCCGCCGATCTGGCTCATCAGTTGGAGCGCATGAGCCGCGACAAAGGTTATGACAACCGCTCTCTTGCCGTCGCCGACATGATCCGGGCGCATTTGGTCGAACATCAACAACAATTCGGCGACAAGGAAATCGCAGGGACGGTTACACTCCTCTACGACCACCACAAACAGCATGTCCAAGCCGCGCTAACTGACATTCAACACGACCATCACGCCGTGATCATCGCGACTCTGCACGTTCACTTGGACCACCACAACTGCATGGA
>JAXDCU010000069.1:0-5944 GCA_034677645.1 Verrucomicrobiia bacterium | reverse complement strand
TTCTCAATGTCAGCAGTTGCCTGGCAGCCGGGGCAAAGGCATCCAAACCAGCCCCGCTCGACGCTCGCATGATGCGGCAGCCTGACGTTTCCGCAAAACACATCGCCTTCGTCTATGCTGGCGACATTTGGGTCGCGCCTCGTTCTGGGGGTGCTGCAACGCGGCTGAGCTCGCCGCGCGGCGAGGAGAGTTTTCCCAAGTTCTCGCCTGATGGATCGCTGATCGCGTTCAGTGGCAACTACGATGGCAATCTCGACATCTACGTCGTGCCCACGGCGGGAGGATTGCCGCGCCGGATTACACATCACGGCGCGCCCGACCGCCTGGTGGGATGGTACCCGGACGGGCGGCATCTTCTGTTCGCCACGTCAATGACAAGCTACAAGGACAGGTTCAATCAGCTCTATCGCGTCTCGCTCGACGGCGGTCTTCCGGAGAAGCTGCCGGTCCCATACGGCGAGTTCGGCACGATCTCGCCCGACGGCAAGCAACTCGCCTACACGCCCGTGAGCGTCGATTTTAGGACTTGGAAACGCTACCGAGGCGGAATGAACCCTGACATCTGGCTATTCGATCTAAGACGCCTCACGGCCCGCAACCTGACGCACTCGCCCGCGGCCGAATCGGTCCCGATGTGGCATGGCAATCGCCTGTACTTCCTCTCAGACCGCGATGAGCAAAAGCGCGCCAACCTCTGGGTCTGCGACATTCCGACCGGCCGGTTCCGTCAGCTCACTTTCTTTACCGACTACGACATGCATTTCCCAAGCATCGGTCCAAAAGACATCGTGTTCGAACAAGGCGGGCGATTGCACTTGTTCGACCTCGAGACCGAAAAACACCGGCCGGTGAAGATTAGGGTTGTTACGGATCGCGCCACCCTGAAACCCAGTATCGAAAACGTGTCTGGTCTCATACAGCATTCGACCGTCTCGCCAACAGGCAAGCGAGCGTTGTTCAGCGCGCGTGGCGACATCTTCTCCGCCCCAGCCGAGCATGGAGTGGTCAGAAACCTGACACATTCACCAGAATCGGCCGAGCGATTCCCCGCCTGGTCGCCTGACGGAAAACTCATCGCCTTCTTTAGCGACCGAACCGGCGAGTACGAGCTTTCCGTCATCCCAGCCACAGGCTCGGCCGCTGAACAGGCCGCGACGGGCGAGCAAACACTCACTCGTCTGGGGCCGGGATTCCGGTACCGCCCCCAATGGTCGCCCGACAGCAAGAAGATAGCCTGGATCGACCAGGCAATGCGCGTTTCGGTGTACGATTTCGACACAAAGACAAACAAGGTCATCGACCGACAACTCTGGATGTACCACGGCCAGCTCTCGGCGTTCAGGGTTAGCTGGTCTTCCGACAGTCGCTGGATTGCGTATGCCGGAGACCAGGACAATCGAAACACCGCCATTATTCTCTACGATTGCCAGAAAGATGAACGCCACACCGTCACCAGTGGGTTCTATGATGACAGCGAACCGGTGTTTGACGCGGACGGCAAGTACTTGTTTTTCAAAACCGGTCGGGAATTCGGTCCGCTATATAGCGATGTCGACAATTCCTGGGTTTATCCCAACTCGACCCGCTTGGCTGCCGTGCCGCTCCGCAAAGATGTCCCATCTCCGCTCCTTCCACGAAATGACGAAGAGAGCGATACGGAAAAGGAAAAAGTAAATAAAAAGGCGGATGAAAAGAAGCCCGATGAAAAGAAGCCGGATGAGAAACCGCCCGACCCCGGCAAGCCCGACGATAAGAAGGACCCGGACAAGACCGCGCCAAACGGCGAAACAGACGATGCAATCAGCGAGAAGCAGGACAATGACAAGAGCGGCGACAAACCAGATACCTCCGCGGCGCCGAAGACGGATGACAAAACCGCGGAAAAAAAGGAGGACCAGAAGGAAGACCAAAAGGCCAAACCCGTTGAGATTGACATTGCCGGATTCGAGCAGCGCGTGGTCTTGCTGCCGCCAAAAGCGGGCCGCTACGCCGACCTCTGCGCCGTCTCGGGCAAACTCGTCTACCGCGTGCTCCCAAGAGTTGGCGATGACGGCGATAGCAGCGCGGTTGAGTTCTACGACCTGGAGAAACGGGAATCCAAACGCATCATCGACGGCGTGAATGACATCGAGCTGTCGGCGAATCGGCAGAAACTGCTCGTCCGCAAGGGAGGCACGTACGGCATTATTGAGCCAAAGGAGGGACAGAAGCTCGACAAGCAAATCGGCACTGGCGCCTTCGAGTCCGTTGTCGATCCTGCTGCCGAATGGCGCCAGGTTTTCGGCGACGCATGGCGTTTGGAGCGCGACTTCTTCTACGACCCGGACCTGCACGGCGTCGACTGGGAAGCAATGCGCAAACGTTATTCTAAACTGCTCAATTACGCGGTCACCCGATGGGACGTCAACCACGTCATAGGCGAGCTGATTGGTGAACTGAACTCCTCGCACACTTACCGCAGCGGCGGCGATACTGAACATGGCCCTCAGCGCGGTGTCGGATACCTGGGCTGCGATTACGCTCTGACCAACGGTGCTTTCCGGATAGTCCGCATTCTGGAAGGCGCGCCATGGGACGCGGAGGTCCGTTCCCCTCTTCACACGCCCGGAGTGACAAACGTCCACGAAGGCGACTATCTGCTGGCAGTCAACGGCGAACCACTCGACACGACTCAGGACCCATGGGCCGCGTTTCAAGGCCTTGCCGACAAACCGGTGTTTCTCACGGTAAACACCAACGCCTCCCTCTCCGGCGCCAAGGACGTATTGGTTCACACGCTAGCCTCCGAGGCGCGCCTCATAAACCTCGTTTGTATAAACTAAAACCGACTCCGTGTCGAGAAGCTCAGCAATGGTAGGATCGGCTATGTATATGTCCCCGACACTGGCCAGAACGGACAAAACGAACTCGTCCGCCAATGGCGCGGCCAAATATCAAAACCCGGCCTGATAATCGACGAACGCTTCAATAGCGGCGGGCAAATCCCGGACCGCTTCGTCGAACTGCTGGGCCGCCCACTTCGCAATTTCTGGGGCGTCCGCGACGGACGCGACTGGGCGTGGCCGCCGATTGCCCATTTTGGCCCCAAGGCAATGCTCATGAACGGCTGGAGCGGGTCGGGTGGCGATTGTCTGCCGTTCTACTTCAAGCAGTCGGGCTTGGGCCCGTTGATTGGTCTGCGCACTTGGGGTGGTCTGATCGGAATGACCGGCGTGCCGCCGCTCATCGATGGAGGCAGCGTCACCGTCCCGACCTTCGGCATCTACAGCACCACTGGCGAATGGATCATAGAAGGCCACGGCGTTGATCCTGATATCGAGGTAGTTGACGACCCGGCTCTCATGGCCAAAGGCGCAGACCCTCAACTGGAACGCGCCGTGTCCGAGGTGCTCAAGGCCCTGTCAGAGAACCCGCCGCCATCGCCGCGCAAACCGGCCTATCCGAAGCGGAGTGGCAGTTGACCCGATCAAGACGATTGCAGCGTGCCGTTTGATGTGGCCGGTGGTCACATTCAGAATTAAGTACCCGTCGCGGTCGTGCCGCCGGTCGGGTCTGACATGACGGGGGCAGGGCGAACGCAGATTGCTTCCAAATCCGCGCCCCGAGCTCGCCCGCGTGGCTCGATCACTATGCGCGCCGCTTTGCGGCGGCGGCCTTCTTGACCCGGATGGACAATTCGATGTGCGGCAAGGCTTCACGCCGACAGATCGACGCGGCGATCATCCAGGCGACCTTCTGCCGGGTCACCCAGGACCGTGAGAAAGTATCCCGGCAGATTCTCTTTCAAACCGTCCCAAACCCGCCTCGCCGCAAAAGACTGGCCAAAAGAGTTATGGGCCTTATCCAAGCACCGTTCTGGACCCCTCTACCACCTGACTGTCAGGGGCTGCTTCTGAGCCGGTAGAAGCTGGCTTGCTCCGCCGGGCTGACAAACAGCCAACCCACTTTGTCGACTGTAATCAAGTATGGCTCTTCCGGCGTCCAGATTGCTCCCTCCCCTAGCGTGGGCGAACTCTCGATAACGAATGCGTCAGCCGGCATGTGCACGGGCACTTGCCAGTACACACCCAGGAAACCCTCTTCGAACATGTGGGCGTAGAGCGGCGGCACCCGACTATCGCGTACCACCTTGGTTTGGGCGTCCGGCGTCGACACAGGCGGAAGAGCCTCGGCATTGCCCGCGCCATCATGGGCGATGCTGGCGAAACCGTACGTCAGGCCTATCCGACCCTCGAACACGGCAGACGTGCTCGCGGTCCCTGCCAGCCACAGTGCCCATGGCCCGCCGTCAGTCGACACGTAGATGTCGCAACTCGCCACACCAGCGCCGGTGTCAGTGCCGGACCACGTGAGCGTGAACTCTGCCTCGCCCTCGGCCGGCAACGCATCGACAGCGCTCGACGGCGGGTCAGCGTCGATTGTGTTCAGGCATTCCTTGGCCGGGTCAGTGCCTGCGCCCGGGTTGTGCGGGTCCTTCTGGTTTGTGGCGATAGCTGGCAACAGGTCGAACGAGATCAGGGCCACGTTCCGGATTTGCGTGCCGGTGGGAAGGTTCGGCTTGGCGTTGATAGTGTAGGACATGTGGCCCATGCCCCGGCCCGTGCCGTCCTCCGGCGGCAGGAATCCGATGTTCACCGGCGGCGGCAGGCTCGTAGCCGGGTCAATGGACCTGAAGTTGGCATAGACCAGCCCCGAGTAGAGCTGAATGCCCGCCTCGATCTGAACCACGAAGTTCGTGCCCAGATAGCTCATCGGCACATTCGTTTCAAAATGCTGCGAGTTGGGCGGGACGACAATCAACCGGTCGCCAAAGCCGACTTCGGCCAACCGGAACGCGCTCCAATCCAGGTTGCCGCTCAGTTGATCGGTGATGACGACCTGCTGAGCGGGGGCCGAGGCACTTGACTCGTTCTCGAAATCAATCCGATAAGCCAACGTGCCGCTGCCAGTGATGAACGCGTTCGTGCCGAAGCCAGCGGGGCCGGTCTTGGCGTTCGGGTCCACCGGTGGTGTCGGCGGCACTGGTATTGGAGGTGTAGGAGGCTGCGGCGGCTGTGGCGGCTGTGGTTCCGGCGGTGGCTTAGGCTTAGGGTCAGGCTCACGACCAAGGCAGTTGATCACGCAAGCCGCGAGTCTGCCTAGATCAACACCTGCACAGAAGGTGCCTGCCGGACACGCCGCTGTTACTCCACTGAAGCACAGAAGCCAGACCGTCCTGCAGGCCGCTGCCCACCGCCAGTCAAAGATCTTACCTGATTCGGTCCAGCATTGGCTCATGCATTCACTAAAAGAGCGTAACCCAGTTGGGTCCGTGCCGAAGATCGGACTGTTGGCAACGTAACCATAGAGGTTGGCGTCGCGGCACGACATTCCTAGTGGATCAGGCGAGGTGAAACGACCACGCCGACTGTCGTAGAACCGTGCCCTCATGAAGCTCAGCCCGTTTCCCTCGTTCATCACCCCGGACTGCCCCAGAAACTGGAACGGATTCGGCACTATTTCCGTCCCCCGGAGCAGGTTTCCAAACGGCGTGTAGGCATACGAGTTAGCGATAGCACCGGCGGAGGTCACGAGTTGGTGCGCGTTGCCGATGGCGTCGAACGCGTAGTGGGCCGGGTTGCCGGCTGCGTCCGTCCGCGAGAGCAGGCCGAGGCCGTGGTCGTAGTGGGCAAGGAGGTTGCCAGCGTCGTCGTATTCGCCCACGACGTTGCCCAAGCCGATGGGGTCAATCACGAAGCGCTTCGTCACGCCGTTCTCGGTCGTGGCTACGCGGTTGCCCAGCGCGTCGTAGAGATACTGCCAAGTGTCCTCACCTTGGCTGACACCGATCAACCGGTTCTCGTCGTTGTAGGTGTAGAAGGTGGTACGAGCCGGTGATCGTTCCTCGATCAGGTTGCCGTCCAAGTCGAACACATACTCTGTCTTCTGTCCTCTGTCGTCTGTC
>JAXDCU010000068.1:0-5242 GCA_034677645.1 Verrucomicrobiia bacterium | reverse complement strand
CATTCACGCCACAGGACATGGGCGATTGGGGTTTGAGTGTGCGTGCGGTAGCCTGGGACACATTCAAGCTCGAGTGGGGGCCTGCAAAGCGAGTGACCGTGTCAGACGCGCCGCTTGTAGTTGCGTTCAGCAAGCCGCCCAAGATCGTCGGCGATCAAGTCGCCCTCGAGTTTGACGTGTCGAACGCACAGCCGGGCACGGTGCTGCGCCTTGTCAGGTCAACCGAGCTTCCTGGGAATTGGTCGATTGACTCGACCGCGGCACTGGAGGAACTGGAGGCTGGCGCGCATTACCGTTTCACGACAACGCGACCGGGCGGGGGTGTCTGTTTCTACAAGCTCGCGGCCGAGCTGCCGTAGATAGATCGGGGGTCGGCCGGTTCAGGCTCACGCCTCTCGTTGCGCGTGGTCCCAGGAGGCGCCTGCCGCGTCAGAGACGGACGTCCTCGGGCCGCACCTCGAGACACTCGTCCTGGTCTTCCCAGACGATGGCCGGGAACAGCTCGAGCAATTTCGGCGCGAGCTGGTGGCCCGCGAACGCGAGCAGAGTCTCCGCTTTGTTGGCGGCGTCTTCGAACGCATCGTCGTAGTCGCCCGCCCGCTTTTGCTCAGCTTCGTCCCAGTGTGCCACGGCATGGACGGGCGAGTATTCCTCCGCCCAACCGCGGATGAGAAGCCGCAGGTCTTGGGGCAGCTCTTCAAACGATACAGCGGTGCTTCCGCAATGCAGGCAGCACAAGCCAGATTCGATGATGTCGCGAGTGAGAAGTGGCAACAACGGGGCGCGGCAGCAGAATGCCTCCGGGTATTCGGGAGGGCATGTGGCAAGCCGTTTCAACCACACTTGGCGGTCATGCGCCACTTGCCCAGCCAGCCGGTAGGCGCCCAAGAGAGGATGCGACACGCGCCAGGTCCGGCCTTGAAGTTGGCCCAGTGTCTGCGCCATCCCGCGCGCGAGTGTCAGGTCGTCAAACTCGCGGAACACATCCCCATACTGGGTCCAGAGCGACTCGATCGGCTCTTCGGATTCATGCGCCATCGTGTCCAGACGGTACCGCGGCGGATGGAAGTTCAAAGCTCAAACTATTGCTCGCAGCAGGCAAGCATGCTGGCTAATTTGCGCGCGTGCGAATTCTATCGGGTATTCAGCCGTCCGGCGCTCTTCATCTAGGCAACTATTTCGGGATGATGAAGCCCGCGATCGAACTGCAGCAGCAGGGCGAGGCGCTGTATTTCATTGCCGATCTGCATTCGATGACGTCGTTGTTCGATGCAGAGCTGCGGCGGAAGAACAGTCTCGATGTGGCTCTCGACTTTCTGGCTTGCGGGCTCGACCCATCTCGGACGCTTTTCTTTCGGCAGTCAGACGTGCCTGAGGTGCCGGAGCTGACATGGCTTCTTTCGACGGTCACGCCCATGGGGTTGCTCGAGCGCTGTCACTCGTACAAGGACAAGAAAGCTCGCTTGGCCGAGGACGACTTGGAAAAGGTCAATCACGGCCTGTTCGCCTATCCGGTGCTGATGGCGGCCGACATTCTGATCTACGACTCGAATGTGGTGCCAGTTGGCCGGGATCAGAAACAACACGTCGAAGTCACGCGCGACATCGCCATCAAGTACAACCGGCTCTATGGCGAGACATTCGTCGTGCCTGAGCCTCTCATACGCGATGAAGTCGCGGTCGTGCCGGGCATCGATGGCCAGAAGATGAGCAAGAGCTATGGCAACACCATCGAGATTTTCGGGGACGAACGCGCCCTTCGCAAGAAAGTGATGAGCATAGTCATGGACAGCCGGACGCCGGCTGAGCCCAAGCCCGATGCCGAGCAGAACCTCGCCATTCAACTGTTGCGCCTTGTAGCTCCGGCCGAGGTCGCGCTGGACTGGAAAGAACGCCTGCGGGCAGGGGGCCTGGGGTACGGTGAGCTGAAGAAGAACCTGTTCGAGCATTACTGGGATTACTTTGCCGGAGCGCGACGGCGGCGAGCTGAACTGAGCGCGAATCTCGACTATGTGCGCCAGGTGCTTTGCCAGAGCGCCACCAAGGCCCGCGTGCTAGCGTCGGCCGTGCTGCAACGAGCGCGCAAGGCCGCAGGGCTCGAATGATTGAGCGGTCGCGTGCGGCCGTTGAAAGCTGGATGTCTCGCCGTTTTTTTCTGATCGTCAATCCCTCCGCGGCCAGCGGGCGGGCGGGCCCTCGGTGGGCAACGCTCCGATCCCGGATAGAGGAGTCTGGCGCGGCGCTCACTTTCGCCCACACGACACATGGTGGGCACGCCATCGTCCTTGCACGCGAGGCCGCGGACCATTTCGACGTTATCGTGGCGGTCGGCGGCGACGGCACCGTCAGCGAGGTCGCCAACGGCGTGGTTGAGGCTGGAGGCCAGACACCGATTGCTATTCTCCCGCTTGGCACCGCCAACGACACCGCCGCTCAGTTTGGCATGCGATCGGCCGACGACGCACTGACGGCTCTGCTCCGCGGAGTGCCACGCACGTTCGACACCATCGAAGTCCGCCACGGCGAGCCAGGCGCGGTCCAAACGCGCCATGCGCTCATGTTCGTGGCCGCTGGTTTCAGCGCTGAACTCCTCCGCCGCACCACGGCCAGGATCAAACGTCTGTTCGGTCCATGCCTTTGCTATGGGGTGGGATTTCTTCTGGCTTTATGGCGTTTTCGCCAACACCAGTTCAAGGTCCGCGCGGAACAGGAAGAATTCAACGGCTCATTGTTTCACGTCTGCGCTGGTAATACGGAGTACGCTGGCGGACATCTAATGCGCCTTTCGCCCGGGGCACTGGCCGACGACGGGCTTCTGGACCTGTGTGTCATTAAGCGTATCAGCCGGTTTGAAGCGCTCTGGCATGCGCCGATGCTGATCCGGGGCACGCACCCGACATATTCGAAAGTGCGGTATTTCAGGGGCACGAGTCTGGAGGTTCTTTCCGAGCCGTCGACGCCGCTAGCCATCGATGGCGACCTGATTGGCTCGACGCCCGCGAGCTTGCGGGTATGCCCCCAGTCGCTTGCGGTCTTAGTCCCACACAGTCGCTTCGAGGCGTGAACCGTACAGGCAAGACGCTGCCGGCTCTGAATGGCGGTGAAGAAGAGCCATGAGAACGGACGAGTCTCCGACGGCAAGTGGCCGCGCCAGAAGTTAGGGCTTAACATTCGGGCCGCTCTGGGACAGGCTCGATTCCCATGGAACGGCCACAGCGCGAGACTCGGAAGCAAGCGTGGGCGCGGCGTTTGGCAGACCATACTTTGCTCCGGATGCTGGTTCTGAACTTCTGGTTCCGGCTGGTTTTTGTCCTCTTCGTCCTCGGCATGGTTGGTCTGGCTCTTTCATGGCCGAAGATGTGGCGGACTTCGCCGCAAGGCATTCGACCGGTAACGAAGGTAAGTCTGATCGATTTGGTCCAGGTCTGGATGCTCAATCGCTCAGCCAAGGGATTGGCCGAGGCGGGAAAAGTCACCGAAGCCATCTCAGCTTGGAGGTCTGCTCTCGCTAACAACTCCGCCGACAGGGAATCCCTGCGCGGTTTCCTCAAGAGCGTGGCACAGGCCGAAGAGATTGACCGGTCGACCGCGTTGGAAGCGCTGAACGGCGCCTCATGGCTCCTGAGACTTGCTCAGACAAACCGGAGCGACATCGCCATAGTGGTGCAAGTATACGACAAACTGGAGAAGTTCAGTGATGTATGTCAGCTGTTGGAACCATTGAAAGACCAGCTCGCCCAGGATGAGGAGGCAGCTTATCTCAAAGCCCTTTTCCGCATGGGTCGGACCGAGGAATTCGCCGAGCGCTGGCGACGTGCTGGGGGAGGATTCGCGGAGCATCCGGAACTGGCGCTTCTTCACGCTGCGTATATGGCTGGGTGGGGGCCGCCGGGATCGATAGGCGTGAGTCTGGATCGGATCAAGGCGGCTGTGGCTGACCCGAAACGCCGTGGTCTCGCGCTGCGTCTTCAACTTCTGCTATATCGCAAATCACAGGACGTCAAAGCCTGTGAAACGATTCTGAATCAACTGGAGGCTAACAATCTGGCGCGGATGGATGACTGGATTGCCTTTTGGGGCATGTTGAAGAACGCGGGGCACACCGAGGAAGCCGCGCGACTTGCCGAAGCATTCGCGGGCTGGCCCAGGGCGCCGATGGAGCTGGTGCGGTTGGCCGATGCTTACTCTGGCTTGGGGATGCCGGAGCGTGCCAAGGCGCTGTACGAACGGTACGCGCCAGAGTACGGCGACGCGGAGGGGCCAATGGCCTGGAACGTATGGGCCAATTACGCCGCCTTGCTCATTGAGAAACGCGAATGGCTCGAACTCCAGGCCATGGCGCTTCGGATGCGTCTGTTGCGCGGCGCGAGTGTTTCATTGGCGGGGTTTAGCCAGTTCATGGAGGGCCGGGCGTTGCAGGGGCTCGGGCAGCATGAGCTGGCGGTCATTGCGTTCCGGAACGCGGTCAAACTGGGATTCCCAGACGCCAATTTCAGGCTGCAGGCAGGCATCGATCTTCTGCGGCTGGAGCACAACGAACTGGCTTGGGACATGCTCAAGCCGCTTGAGCGGGAACTGGACAGCGACCTGCGCTACTGGCTCGCACTGTGCGACGCGGCTCACGCGCTTAAACGCGATTCATCGGTGTTGCTGCGCATTGCCACGCGCGCGTATGAATTGGCCCCGAACGATCCCGGAGCCCAGTACAATTACGCCTCGGCGTTGATCGTCAACCGCAAGCGGCCCGAAGAAGCAGCCAAGCTCACGTTGAGCTGGGTTACCCGCAGCACCAACGCGCCAGGAGCGCTAGTTCTGCACGGCGCCGCGTTGGCGATGAACCAGCGCTTTGAAGAAGCCGACCAGGTTCTGAGCTCGATCAATCCGCAAAACCTCGCCCCGACCGCAAGGAGCTTCTACCACTTGACAGTTCTGGAAACGCACGTCGGTCTACGGCAGTTCGATCGCGCGTATGATGATTTGAACCGCATTCAGGTTGGACATTTGTTCCCCACGCAGACGGCGTGGCTCGAACGGACGCGCGGACAACTGCCGCCGCGAAGCAGACGACGACCGAAGCGATCGCAAATGCTCAGGACTGGATGTCATCACCCACTCCCGTGAACCCTGTCTTCTCAATCTGACCCTCTTCCCCAACTCATGGGGAGCCTCCACGTTCCAGAGAACGCACTCTGGGCCCATGAACCAGATGCTTAACCACGAAGGCCGCGAAGACCACCGCGGA
>JAXDCU010000067.1:0-3135 GCA_034677645.1 Verrucomicrobiia bacterium | reverse complement strand
CGGCGAGGTCGAGGTGTGAGCGAGGAAGGCTTCCATGAACGGTCCTTCAACCTTGTGGAAGTCTTCGTCCCAAACCAGAATCATCGAACCTTGCCGGAAGCACGACATGGATTTGTGCGTCGAGTTGGTCTGGTACACTCGGATGCGCACCTTGTCCGGGTCCGGCAACAGATGCATGTCGAGTAGCTTTGGGTTCTTTGGATCGAGTTTACCGACCTTCGCGGCCCATGCCTTATACTCTTCCCGATAGCTCGGGCAGCGGTACCGCTCGGTCAACGCCGCCGCGGCGCCCAAACCGGTCCGGCGCCGGTGGAACGGGTTGAAACGGGCAAACCCGGACCAGGCCTCATCCCATTGGAAAATCAGGTCAGGCTTGATCGCCAGGCACTCCTCCATGAGCCGTTGTGGATTGTACATGTGCCCGTCGAACGTGCAGTTGGTCATGTCAATGACCTTGACCCGGTCGAGCTTGCCTTCGGCCATGCAGTCGAACAACGCCTTCTTGATCGTCCGCAGCGGCACCGCCCCGTACATGGAGTACTGCGTCAGCGGGAAGGCCTCGACGTAGTACGGCTGCGCGCCACTCAGCACAAATCCGTAGTGATGCGACTTGTGGCAGTTGCGGTCCACGATCACAATGTCGCCTGGCTTGCAGACTGCTTGAACGACAATCTTGTTCGAGGTCGAGGTGCCGTTGGTGGCGAAGTAGGCCCGCTTTGCCCCAAACGCCCGCGCCGCCATGTCCTGCGCCTTCTTGATGTTGCCAGTCGGCTCGAGCAAGCTGTCCAGCCCGCCGGTCGTCGCCGAGGACTCCGCAAAGAAGATGTTCGTGCCGTAGAACTGGCCGAAATCCCGGATCCAGTTCGACCGGAACACGGACTTGCCGCGCGCAATCGGCAAGGCGTGGAAGGTGCCGATCGGCCGCTGCGCATACTTCTTCAGGTTGTCGAAATACGGCGTCTCGTACCGGTCCTGAACGCCATCGAGGATGGACAGATGAATCTCCATCGGCTCTTCGATGTGGTGGAACACGCGCCGGATGGGTGCCAGTGCATCGCTACCAGCCACGGCTTCTGCCTGGCGATCCGAAAGCAAATAGATGTCGAGTTCAGGCCGGCACTTCTTGATGGCCTTGGCCAAAGCCGCGGCGAGCGCGCACGGCTCGACACTCGTCCTGTCCAGCGTCAGGTACCGCCCTAGGAACGCCTGCAAATCTGGCATCTCCAGGCGGGACTCGTATTGGAAGCCGTCCACGATCACGACCGCTTGTAGATTGTCATTGACCAACACGGCGAGTGCCGCGTCCTCGAAGCTGCCGGCCTGTACGACCTCGTAATGGAAGGCGTCTTCCGATCGGCGCATCCGCTTCAGATCCGCTCGCGACCGCTCCCAGGTGGCCGGATCCGCTGGGGTAACGAACAGCACCTCGAAAGTCGGCTTTTGCGCGTCGCGGGCCGCCACGTCTGGCGGCAGGGCCGCCTCGAGGGGCCCCTTGGCCTCGTCCGTCCCAGAATCCCAAGCGGATTCGCTGCGGCGGTAATCGCCCGAAAGCAGCGCAGCGGAGATTTTTTGAACGAGCCGCGCGAAGGTCGCAGCATCCCGCTGCGCCAGGGCTTCGCCGAGAGCAACGAGCAAACGGGAACCGGGATACGCCCAGCATGGTTCGAGCCGGGTGATGGTCTGCAACAAACGGGCGGCGGCGGCCCGTTGGCTTTCCGCCTGGGCGCCCTGTGCGGTCGCCCACGCGCGGCTCAAGGCGTGCAATTCGCGCCATTGGTCTGTGCGGTTGACCGCCGCCGCGAAGATGGGGGCCAGATCTTGATTACGAATTTCGTCTGTGTTTGTCTTGGTGTTTGTCTTCATGGTCATGATTGGGGTCGCAATACGTTTTCCAGGTTGGCGGTTTGTCGTGGGGGAGGACGTCCCCCGTTTCTGTCTAACCATCATCATTTCTACTTCGGCAATTTGGCGCTGAGGCGGTCGAGTTCCTATTCCTCGCCTTTGAGTGACTCGACGACAAAACCGCCTCCGCAGTGGGCAGCAATTCTGTGGCGATGGCACGTTTTAGGACGAAGCCATCCGCTCCGGCGTCCAACGCCGCCCGGCGAACGCTGAGCTCATCGTGAACGCTGAGCACGATAATCTTGAGTTCCGGACAACGGGCGCGGAGCCCGTGCAGCCATCCGAGGTTGTCGCTCCGAGCCAGGGAAAGGTCTGCAATCACTGCAGTGGGCTTAAGTTGCCTTGCGCTTTTGAACAAGGAGGCTTCGTCTGCCACCATAACCACCGTGTCGAACAACGTCTCCAGCAGTCCTCGAATGCCTTCGGTCAACCCGTGGTGACGGTCCGCCAAGATCACGCAGTGTGGATGTTTGTTGGCCATTCGATTTGCCTTTAGCCGGTAGATGGCGTTGTCATTAGTGGAGACACTGACACATCCACTCCCCCGTGTGACCTCGTACCATTACTAGGTTGTCTGCTGAAAAAATACCGGCTGCGAGATCGACTGCGTTTCTCCGCAGTCCTGGCACCCTACACCCGTCGGAAGATGCACCTGTTGCGCGTCAAGGTGGAAACCGCGTGGGGTATTGAGGCCAGGGCGACTGCCGCAGCCAGCCAGCAGCAGAGCGGTTATTACCCCTATCCCAGTGACCAGTTGACGATGTTGAGAAGGGTCTGCTGTTACCACGAGTCGGCGATGGCAGTGCTGTAATCAAAACGGTCCACGGCAACCCCCTCGGGGCAGAGATGGGCGCAACAACCGAACAACGCTGCTGCGGCAACAAGAACCGAGAATTGGGGGGATTTGGCAGTCATACGTTGGGTTGAGAACGGTTGGCCGCCAGCAATTGAACAGAAGACCACGGAGGTGAGGCGACCTAGAACACCAGCGCGAGTTTGAACCAAATGGTGTCGCCCTTGATGGCGCCGAAGGGCAGCGCGCCCGCCGGCACCGAGCCGCTCTCCAGCTACTTCACGCTGCACCAGGGAATGACCACGACCTGCTCGTCCGTTTGAATCACGAGCTTGTCGGATTCCAGGATGCGCTTGATGCCTTCCAGGACAGCCCCGGGAGAATTCTTGATCTGCGTGGGAAACGCCACGTTCATCTGCGTGCCGTTGTTGAAGTGAATG
>JAXDCU010000066.1:0-13871 GCA_034677645.1 Verrucomicrobiia bacterium | reverse complement strand
TGGTAGACCAAACCGCGGGGGTCTTCGCTCCTGGTAACGTAAATGTCGATGTCGGCGTCCTCGTTGCGAGGAACTGACAATTCGGCCGGCATGAACGTCACGAAGGCCACGTAGGGCCCGAAGTTGGTTTCGCCTTCAAAACCTTCGACGTACGCGTTGGTGAAAACATAGAAATGCCACTGATTAGTCACGCCCAGTGGGTAAAGCTGGAGAGGCGAATTCGCGCCAGCACGCTGGTAAAGCAACGGAATCCCGTTGGTCACGACCGTTAGCTCCGCGACGGCGCTTCGCGCGGGTTCCGGCGGTGTGACTGGTTCCAACGTGACCGCGTTGGTGCCGCTGGTCGAGACCACAAGCGCGAAGTCCTGGGCAATGCCGTTCGTATGAGACGGGACCGCGTTCACGTTGACGCGCCTGCCTGCCACAAAGAGCGTGTAATTCGTGGCCAGGGGCGAGTTCAGAAAGACGTTCTCGACATTATTGACATTGTCGTAGCCGGCGATGTTGGTGATTGAGGAGGCCTGATTGAAGTCGCGCGACGCTGGGATGTCGTTGCCAAGGTAGACCTCGCCCGACACGTTGTTCGACACGATCAGATCGAGGTCATTAACGAGCTTGTAGGACGCGGCTGGGTTGCCGGGCGGGTCGGTCCAGACAAGAGTAACGCGGAGTGTGTCGTTCGTGGCGCTGGGGTCGAGAGAGAGCGTGTATTGGTTTGTCTGGCCGCTTGCGAGCGCATTGGTGGGGGTTTGGTCGATCCAGGCGACTGGCCAGAGTTCAGGCTTGTCAAGCAGGTTGGTGATCGACTCGGGCAGCGAGTTGGTCAGGCTAACTAGTCCCCACCCTTGGTAGTTGATCAGGTTGCGGACCTGGAAGTTGTACTGGCTGCCGAGTGAACGGGCGCCGTTGATCAGGATTCCCTTGAGCAAAGCAGGGCTGTAGTTCGTCTCCAGCTGCTGCTCGAAGAACTCCTGGACCAGCGCAAGCAGCCCTGACACCGCTGCCGCGGAACCGCTAGTGCCAGACTGGACGCGATAGTTGGGTTTAAGCGCGTCGTCTAGCTCGGCGAGGACGTTCGAGTAGGACCCAACGTCAACGCGGAGTTCGAGAATGGAGCGAAGGTCGAAATCAACCGGGTCAATAGTCTCATTGCCCACGCCGTAGAACCAGACACCCTCGGTCAGGTCGGTTAATTGCGCGTTCGGGATCACAACGCGATTGGTGCGAAACGGGGCGACGTCGTAAGCGAAATCGCCCTCCTTGACGTATATGGGGAGAGTGGGAAACGGGCTTGGGGACCTAGGATTGGAAAGCACCTCAAGAGTGAGCCGGGTCGCCCCGGAAGGCACATATATCGAGTAATGGTTGGTCGTGTCGGAAGGAACAACTTGCCCCGGGTACATGTTAACCTGGTAATTCGTGACATTGACGGTCGGGTCCCAGTCGTTCCACACCTCCGGAGGCTGTATCGGCCGCGTGGATACCAACATGGCGCCCGGCGCCACGACGTCCGGTTTGAATCGGCCCTCCTGACCTTCGAGGCCGATGCCTACATTGCCTCGGCTTGAATATGGCGTGACCTCATTGTCGCTGTCGGTCTCGCCCAGGTAAATGAAGTTGGTTGTCGTAATGTTAGTGACGACGAACTCATCGTCGACGATGTTCGTGACAAGTTCTTCGGTGATGTTGGTGAAGAAGGAGAAGCGCGGATTGTCGATGGCGCCAACGGTGATGACGTTCTTGGCCGTGCCTGGAGAGCTTATGGTGCCTGGCTCGCCCCCATTGCCGATGTCATTGCCAGCGCCATAATTGCCCGCCGCAAAAACAAACAGCATCGCCTGCGAATTCGTCACATCAGTCATCGACGGCACGGCGTCCCGTGTCGCGGCGTCGTAGCTAGCGGCCGCGGAGTCGTAGTCGAACATCGCGCCGTACCCCCATCCATTGTTGGAGATCATGGCGTTGGTGCGGCCGAGGACTTGGTAATTGGTGCGCGCCGCGGTCTCCTGCAGGTAGGCGTCCGAGATCGGCGGTCCAAGCACAAGGTCAACCGGGAGCACGAAGAGCTTGGCGGCTGGCGCCATCCCGCGGAAACTGGCGCCGTCAACCGACCCAGGCGCGTTAGTTCCGTTCGGGCCATTGACTCCGGTGCTTGCGATCGTTCCCGCCACGTGCGTGCCGTGGCCAATTGGATCGCCTGCGATTGCGTTGGTGGGACCAAAGACGCGTCCCACCAGGTCAGGGTGCTGGGCATCAACGGCGTTGTCATTGACGTTCACCCAGACTCCGTCGCCACTCAGGTTGAAATAATTGGTGTTCGTGGCTAGCGTGCCGTCCGATACACCGATTCTTTGCCGAGTCAGGTCGTTTAACAGCGAGCGCTGGACGTATGGCTCTATCAGTTGCACTTCGGGCAGCGCAGCCAGCGCAACGAGAGCGTCGCCCCCCGCCTCGACCACGAATTGGGGACCGAAGGGCATGCGCCCCTCGCCTTTGATTGACGCTCCCAGGTCAACGAGCGCTCGGCGCAGCGCCTCGCCCGTATCGGGAAACGCGGTGACATTCAGATATGCTCCCTGGGCGATCGGCTGCTGGTCGACGGCCAAGCCGAGCAGTCTAGGGTCCAGCTTGTAGTATGGTTCATACGGAACAACAGCGCGGATCAAAGGCGAGGCTGAGAGTCGTTGGGCTGCATCCGCCGAAGCTCTCACTAGCCATGCGTTGTTTGGAATGTAGGAGACCATCGTCGCTTTGCAGGCTGAGAGCAACTGGTTGAATCTCGCGTCGGTGGAGCCGCGACTTTGAACCAGATAGGCGCCTGTATTTTCTTTGGCTCGCAGGTGTGATGGTATTTGGAGTTGGCGATCGCTCTCGGTGTCGATGAGAGCATTCCTAAGGAGGATTGCTGTCTGGCTGCGCGAAAGCTCCTCGATCGGCAGGTGTGTGTTGCGCAGGCGCAGTGGCCTGATAGCATCAGTGAGCGAGACCTGATCTGGCGCGGGCTTCGCGTATTGGTTCTGGTCGTCCGAGGACGCAGAGGTGTTTTGGCTGGGAAGGCGGGCGAGCAGGCGAATGGCTGGTGCGGCGGCGGAGGAGGTCGAGGTATGGCCAGGAACGTTGGTTGTGGGGACGGGGGATTGTTGGTGCTGGCGGCGGTTGCCCAACAACCAGAAGGCGATCGCCGCCAAGAAACAGAGAAGACTTATCAGGGACCAGATACGGGCTTTCATAGGCCGCTTGAGAACATGGCAGTGGCGCGTCGTCGGTTACTCGGTTGCGAGCTCGTTGTAGCTTTCGACCACTGCCCGCGGATTAGTCAATGGTCCATCGATGCGAATGAGTGACTTGCTGACAAACTCAGCGGTAATGGCGTAGTTTGTGCAAAGCCGGTTGAAGGTCCCCGACCCGAGATAGACCGAGCCCGGAGCTTCACGGAGCGCTTGTCCAAAGGCATACACCGCAAACCTGGGCTCATCTTCCTTCAATAGCGATAGGATGTGCTGCGGGATTGCCTCGAGCACCTCATCGCGTGGCGTGTAGTTCAACCACCTCGCCCAGGAACCGTTCACGGAACCGACAGCCGACGAAGCAAAAGTCAGCTCTGGCGTCGCCAGAATGCGCCCCATCCGCTGAAACAGAGGCAGGCCTTGGCCCGATGGGACAAGATTCGTCTCCCATTGCCGGACACGGTTGATGCCATCCGCGATGGCAGGCACTAGATTGGTTGCCACCGGTGGCGGAGGCAGCGGGCCAATGATCATCGGTTGAACGCCGCCTAATTCGTTCGTCGGAATAGCGATCAACAAACCGTTGAGCACCGCCGACCATGCGGCCAGGTTCGTCTGGTTGACACCCAGCATGCCCCGCGCCGCATTGTCATTGAGCGCTGTCGTGAATGACTCGACCAGGTTCCAGTCGTTGGTCGGGTGCGTGGCGAAGTTGCCAGCCCAGCGGAACCAGGCATTGGTCGGCGCAATATCGGCCTTCAGATACATTGTTTGCCATGGCGTGCCCCGATGCACCCTGCCCATCCAGCCAATGTTAGGAAACTTGTTGGTCGGAAACACCCAGTCGTCGGATTGTGTAATCAAGGGGTCTTTGAAACGCAGGTCTCTGGCCAGCAGATCAACTGACTGGTTAGTGTTCCCGCCCCAAGGCTGATAACGCTCGTTGAGCAGGCCGAGATTTGAGTTGGTGAGATTGAGCGTGGGAGGCACGGCGAAACGGACCGCGTTGGTGCGGTTTGGATCATCCGGCCGGTTGAACGGGTCGAGCAGATCGCCAACCGTGTAATGGACGAACGGATCGTTCGCTTGCCATGAAAGGTCCTGATAGAGCTTGCGCGTGGGAGAGTAACCGGCTTGGACCGCCAGCTTGTTGCCGACTTCAGCCGCAAGCGCCGTCAGATCGCGGCCGGTGTTGTAAACCAGAGGCGTCAGCCCGCAAAACAGACGCAGACGATCAATGCTCTTCTCCTTGTCGCGCCCCGCGGACCTGTCTGCGCTGAAACTACGCCATTGCTGGGAACTGACGCGAACGTTGCCGAGAGAGATTTCGACCTGGTTTTGGACGGCGGCCCAATTGGTGCCCCAGACATTGGCTGGCTCGGATAGCCCCCCGGAAACAGACGCAAGCTGGGAACGCCCCGCCATTTCGCGAGTCAGGTCCAGCGAAGTGCCCATGTTGCCAAGACAAACGAAATCGACGATCCGAGGCGGAGTCACGCTTTCGTCAACGAGCGCGTAGTGGAACCGATTCGTGACGTGGAAACTGAGGAAAGGAACGTAGAATCCAAGACCTGACGTGTAGGTCAGGTTGGTGCCGACTGACTGGAGGCGGCCGGTCGACGGGTTGTAGACTTCGTTGCTAGCCACTGTGATTCCGCTATAGACGGGAACCATGAATTCGCGGGCCGGCCATGGATTGAGCGCCACATCGGCCACGTAGTGGTTTGTCACAAAACGCAGGATCGAGCCGGGCGCAAGCGTGTTTGAAACCATCACGAACAAATCCCCCGCCGCTCTCAAACGCAGCGAACGGCTGAAGTCCTGCGTATATGAATTCCAGGCTTCCAAGCCGAATATGTTGGAAATGGAAAGCTGATATAGGAGGTTGGTTTGGTTCGGGCGCGCGGTGATGGATGGCCGGCGCACCTCGACGCGCCTTGTCAACTGCGCCACGTTCTTGAGCGCGAACTCGTTGAAATTAGGCAGCCCTTTCTTCGCGCCAACGATAAATGGCATATTGTAAACAACCGCGTTCGTGTCGTTGACCAGCCACCGGCGATGGTCAGCTTGGCTCAGGTCGTATAGCCGCATGCGGTCCAGAAAGCCCGCGTCCGTGACTTCCGTGTACCCTGAGATGTAGATGTTCGTGCCCACGCCCGCGAACAGCGGACGGAACACGGTGGGCAATTGCGGGTATGCCGTGAGCGTCCGGTTCGTAGTGGCGTCGTAGAGGTTGGCCGCCACCTGCAGCAACCTGTGGAGGGCCGGCGAGTATTCATTGAACGGGTAAACCTGTATCCAGTTAGCTGAAAGGCCTGGGCGCACGAGATGCTCGCCTAAATACAAGTTGGTGGCGAGCCTGCCGCCCGACAATCCCACTACATTGGTTGTGCGGGCGCTCTGAATAAGAAAGTTGGCGGCGCTAGTGAAGAAACGGGCCGGTGTCCAAGGCACCAGATTGGTCGGACTGTAGGGGGGAAGGTTGTCGTAGTTAAGGTTCAGTTTGTTGCGATTAGCGGGGCCTGAATCGGTTCCCAATTGGCCCAGCAACCGGTAGAACGTGTACCGATCATAAGTCGAAAGGCCTTGCTGGACAATCCGCATGTTGTCAAGCCATGGAGCGGGGACCTTATTAGTCTGGAACAGATCGTTGAATTCAAAATAACTGCGCGGCGCGTCACTGCCAGCCCAGGGATTGTTTGCATTATCGTTGTCGATCTGGAGCGCGTTAACTCCGTCGTACACTGGGCCGTCGGTGTAATTGTCGACGTAATCCGCCGCCAATGAACTTGAGACGGACGCGCCGTTCGTGTTGACGAACCAGAGGGTGGCTGGCGCCAGGGCGTTGTACTTTCCGTCGTATCGGTAGCGCAAAAACGCGAGTGCGTCCGCAAATGAATCCGTGTCTCGGGCTGGCGGCAGATAGCCGCGATAGTCGTAGTCGGAGCAGACGTTGGTGTTGAGGTCGTAGAGGAAAGCAGCGAGGTTGAGTTCCCACGGGCCGACACCCTGGTTCCGATAGTAGCCAATGGAAGTGAGGTTGGGGTCTAGGCGGCCGGCCCGGCTGTTGTTGTGCATGAAGTTAATATCCAGGCTCTTTCCGACAGGAAGCACGATGTACGCGTACCTCCCGATGAATCGGTTTGTGGCCGAATGCGGCGCGTCGGGATACATCAGCGCCCCGATCCATTCCGGATCGCCAACATGCGCCGGAGGTGGTGATGTGGACGCCAATGCCAAGCCCGAAACGCCCACAACGGGGTGAAAGCCGTTGCTCTCAAAACGCCCGTTGCGGTTCAGGTCCAGATAGAAACGAAAGTCGAGATTGGTTCCCTGCTGCACATAAACTGGAGGCCGCGGGTCTATCCGCAGGTTCGCCATGTTTCGCAAGCGATGGGTCTCATTCAAGAGTGGACCGCCACTGCCCGCGAGGTAGTCGTAATTGATGTTAGTCAGACTCGTAACATCACTGGCGAGCGATGGGTTGAATCCGTTCGAGTTGATGAAGTTGGTCGATACAGCGAGATCGTAAGCCAGCGGGCTGCCCGCGCGAAGCATTCGCGCGACAACGTCGACCTTGGCGCGGGCGGCGGCCGTATTCGCCATCAGGCGCGAGATTGTCTGATCGTCGGCGATGGTGACCGATGCTCGTTCGCGGCGGCTCACCGCCAGAAAGGTGATGGCCATTAATGTCACCAACGCCAGCATCACCAAGGTGATGATGAGTGCGACACCGCGTTGTGATTGGGACTTCATGGGTTGTAAGTCCGATAGATGAGCGATTCCCGGAGCGGAATGCGCTGGCGGAATAGGTGCACCTGGCCGGCGCGGTTTGAAAGGAACCGTTCCGCCATGATTGAGCCGGCGGCAAAGGCCTTGAATTGCTCGCATGCCTTGGGTTCGAGCAGACCGAGTTCAAGTTCAACGTACGCCGGCAACGCGTTGCTCAAAAAGGCGAACCGGGTCTCGGTCGGCGCCCGGTCTTGGACAAGAAACACGTTTGTTCCAAGCCACACTGTCGGATAGATCAATCGATTTGTGAATAGATTGGTCGTGTGCCAGGCCATGGGCAGTCCGCTGCCGTCGTATGGCTGCATGCGCAGGTGAATCACGCCATCAGCCAGTGCGAGATAGTTGGTCGGTTGTTGCTCGATCACGATGCGTGTCAGCTCGGCGAGCATGTTTGAGTCCGGCCTGCGGTTGTAGAAATTGGTCGTGTAGGCAAACCGCGCGAGCGTGCCCACTCCGTTGCTGGCGAAAATTACGCGGTATCCAGTCTGGACGTAGTCGCGGTTGTAGCGCGAGAGAAAGTAGACCTCCTGGAGAACATTTGTGCGGACCCCTCCGCCCATAAGGGACTGTCGCACTTCCTGGTACGCTGGGCTGAGGAAGCAAAGCAAGTTGGTCCCCCCCGACACGCCCGACGCGCTCACTTGCGAGAGTTCGCGCGTGAGCATGTCCATCGCGGCCCGGCCTGATTCCAGGACATCGACCTGAGTTATGTTGGTTTGCAGAGCGCGCTGGGTGTGGTGAAACACGCTATAAAGAGCGCCGATGATCAACGTCATGATGCTCACGGCCAACAGCAACTCCATGAGCGAGAATGCTCGCAACGGTGTCTTGTTGAATGGGCCGGAGCGAGTCGGAGTTCTCATTGCCCTAGAACAAACTGGGACGGTTGAACGAAGAACAAATCGCGCTGATAGAGATAGTCCACGTTGGTCCTCCAAAGGCTGCCGCTGACAAGCGTTCTGAACGTCTTGCGATTGTTGCCGACCCGGACTCCTGTTTTTGTCTGGTACACAGGCCACTCGATCGTGACTCTCAGCTCGTGGGCGTTTTGACCAAGCAGTGTCGCCTTGGCGAACAACTCCTCGCGAGTCGCCTTCTCCGCCGCCGTGATGTTCGGCTCGGTGTGGTTGGTGTTCATGCCCGCCAATGGGCTTAAAGGCGCCAACTCGGGCCTGAGCCGATAGGCAAACGCAAAGTCGTTCTTCGGAGTCTTTTCAACTGCCGATCCTGTCAGCGAACGCACGAAAGCGATCACGCGCGTTGTCCCAAACTTGACCCTCCGTCCCATCGAGTCCGTGTATGAGTGGCTTTTCGGTAGACTCAACAAGCCGATAATGTCACGTCCATTCCGAAAACCGGTGCCATAGACGGCGCTGCCGATGATGATACGGCCTTTGGTGCTGTTGGCTGTGTGAACAAACGTCTCAGTGTGGATAATGTCGATGCAGTTGGTGAGGTAATCCAGGCCTTGAGCGCCGCTGCGAATCGCCTCAAGCCAGAACTGGCCTTCCTGCTGGACAATGGTGTCTTCGCGGTTCTGCTTCTGCACCTGCAGCCCTGTCGGCAACACACCGATGATTGCCACGAGCGCAAATGCGACAATCGCGATGCAAATCGCGATCTCAACCATCGTGAACGCCAGTTCGCCACGACAACCGTGCGTCGCCGACTTCGCTCGTTCATGGGCGGTCTTGCCGCCAAACGGTTTGTCACGTGTCGAAGCCGTGAAATTGGTTGGCCTTTTCACTGGATAGCAGCCTCCTCGGCCCGAGCGCGTCCCGTGAGCCAGTTGACCCGTATGTCGGTCCGATTACCGCGGGGAGTCTCAACCACATCCGGCGGCGCGGTAAGATCGAAAGCCCACCGCGCGCTGGCGTCTTTGGCGTAAAAGACGCTCCCCCGGCTCACCGTGATCCATGCATCGGCCTGATCTAGTCCCTGGGGGTAGGCGCGTTCCTCGTAGAAGACCTTGCCCGACGGGTCCAGCGCGATGTAAGGAAGGCGCATCTCGGGACTCTCCGCGCTTGGGAATGGGAAGAAGGCGTAAGGCAGCGGACGATTAGTGTATTGCTGGCTGTAGGATTGGTTCACCGCTTCGGTCCACTTGTCGCCAAGATCAATGAATTTGTTGGTCGCGAAGAAATTGCCATCCGGCAGATGGCGCCAGACCGTGAGGTAACGCGGCGAATTGCGTCCGGGTTGGTCTCCAACCGTGCGGCGCGAAAACAATGCGTACGCGGTGTATTGACCGGTGACCAGGTTGGTCAACTGCCGCAATTGTCGGAGTTGTTGCGTAGGATTCTTGACCTCGTTGACTATCTGGCTGAAGTGGCCGCGCATCGTGGGCGGCACGAAAACGATGTACACCGTCCGACGCCCAGTCATCGCGGACTGCCTTGTGTATGACAGGTCGTCGAGCATCTGACGATTCCCCGCCGCCACGACGTTGGACTTGGACATGCTGCGAATCGCCGGCACGCTGGTGGCGGCCAGGATGCCGATAATACCGACCACAACTAGCAACTCCAACAGCGTGAACGCGTCAAGAGCGCCACCGCCGCGGAGAGGATTGTGTTCAGCGGACGCCATGTGTGCCTCCTACTTCCAACTAAGCACGTTGTCCTTGTTGAAGCCTTCGTTGGCTTTGGCGATGACGTTGTTTCCACTTCCTATCGCGCCGTCCGGGCCCAGCGACCACGCTATCACCGAAGAGTTCGCCTCGAAACGGTTTGGACTGGTATCGCCCGGCCCGACCGCGCTCGCCCGCCGCAACCCGTTCAAGCCCATGTCGCCGCTCGTCATCGATACACCCTCCATCCGGTAGTAGGCGTCCCTCGTGCGGTTGTCGTAGTTCAGGTCCAACGTCACAATGTACGGATTGCCCCACGGATCACGCAGAACGCCGTCGGGACCAATCCCCCCAGGTTTGTATATAGCCGGCCCGGCCCCTGGCGCTCGCTGGTAATCCAGGTCCTTGAAATCGAGAAAATCCTGCGTCTTCGGGTTTAGCGAATGGTTCGGGTTGATCGTCGCCGTGCCATCGCGGTATCTCTCAAGGTCTCGCAGAATCGCGATAAGTTCGCGATTGTTCTCATTGCGGTTGATCCCCAAGTTCTGAATCAAAGGCAGGGCAACACCGCGGCGGTCGAGCAAAGCCGTCGTCGAGCCAGCGCCCGCCACGGTGCCATAGGTGAAGTCGGGGCACCCATCGTCGATGGCGGCCTGAGACAGCTTCGCGGCTGGAAGCCGGTTGTAGGTCGAGTTGTAGGAATTGATGGCGCCGATCAGGACCTGAATGTCCTTCTTGGCGATTGAGACTTGGGCTTTGACCTTGGCTCTGCCTATTGCGGGGAGTGTCAACGCCGCCAGAACCCCGATTATCGAGATCACGGTCAGCAGTTCAATAAGTGTGAAGCCGCGGATTAATCTCCTATAGCCTTCTGGTGATTTCTTCATGGCAGTTCGGCGAGTGCGGAGTTGTGTGTCGGTTTCGGTTGGTGGATGGGAAAAGTGCGTAAAGTCGGCAATTTGTCGCCGCCTGACTAGGCGCCAGGCCAGCCGGTTCCTCGATCTCAGCCGGATCACGATCGGCGCGCTCCACGCCGGGGCATGCCAACACCTGAGCCGCAAGCGGAAACCACACCGCGTCTGTAATGTCGGAAACATCACAACTACTCTTTCCAGTTGGCGATCAGTTTGCGTTCGTTTCGATATACTACCTCCACCCAAAGATCAAAGCCTGATGTGTTGTTCGTCGGATGCGAAGAGACGTACTGCCAGGGGTTAATCCGCATCTGACTCGCGGGCGCCGACGCCGCGAGCCGCCCCGCAAGCGGCGCCTGGGCCGATAGCTTCGCCGGCCAGTCAACAGGCGCTGCCAGCAACTCGATGTTACTCCCGCTGGACAGCAACACCTCCCGCCTCTGGCGCTCCTTCAGATTCGGCAGATACGTCTTGGGCTTGTCCGGGGCCTCAGCCGCGTTCAAAAAACCGCCAAGACCAAACGCGGCCTCTATCTCGGCTGTCGTCTTCGTCGGCTGGCGATCCATGGTCCGATAAACCGACCCGCGATTCGACGAGACCGTGCCAATCAGCTCATAGTAGAGCGGAGTTATGGCCGACGTGTAGGTGTTGTCCTTCTTCGCGTTGTCAGGTGGGTACTGGTTGAAATCCGCGTAATAGCTCTCGATAGCTGTAACCAACTTGTCACGCTCGGACACCAGATTGGCCTCTTTCGATTTCCAACTCGCGATGCCGCTCATCCCCGCGCCAATCGTTGCCAACAGAGCTATGATGGATATCACCGTCAGCACTTCGATCAGTGTGAATGCTCGGGCCGCGCTCCTGCGCACAGCCGGCTTCGCCCCGCGTCGCTTCGCACCCGTGAATCGATTGCTATTCATCATCATTCTTGTTTGGACTCGCAACCAACGGCCTCATCGCGCCTATCAGGTCTGTCCACGGTCCCGGTCTTCGTGTTCAAGCCGTTCACTCAACCACTGCTTGATCATGCTCTGGTAGTTCAAGTACCGCATCCTGGCCAGACGCTTTATCTTGCCCAGCATCCGCGGGTCGATCCGCAGCGTGATCGTGACCGAGTCCGTGACGTCAGAGCTCGTCGCTACCGCCGCTTCCATCAAGCGCAGGTCCAGCTTGGAATCAGCCCAAAACGCCGACTCGGCCGTCTCGTCGTCGAATAACGGCACGTCTTCCCAGCGTGCGACGGTGTTCATGGTTGTCGGCGTCGGGTCCCTTTCACAGTATCGGATGATTCCCCGCAATTACTGGGCCAACATTTGGTTGACCTTTCTCTGATAGAAAAACTGTTCCTCCGGCAAAAACGGTCGAGCAAGAATCACCCGGACCAGTTTCCCGTTTGTGCGGTAGAGGCTGATGATCCCGGTGCCAGTCGCCGATCTGCCCAAATTGAAAAAACGGGCCTGGACAGAGAACCTGGACGAGTCGGGCATCAGCCTGACAGCGAAGGGGTCTTCGAACGACTCCTCGATATCCCGCTGCGTCAAAGAGCTTTCGATTTCGAAGGGCGGACTTGTCCAATCGAACTCCATCTAAGTGACTCGTGTATATCAATCGCCCATGCAATGTCAGTACAATGTATTTACAACACCCCCCCTGTCAAGTTGAATCTGTATTGTACCTCGCCCCCCCCAGTTCGATCGGTAGAGCAGGTACCGTCACCAAGGGCACAACCACACGGTGTTGTCAAAGTCAGGAACCGACCCCTATCCTTCTTGATCAGAGCGAGCACGTCGGCCGCGCGCGCTGCGCAATGAAAAACCATCATCGGCGAGGTCACCTGAGAAGGCTGGTTCGTGCCGGGGGGCTGGGCCGAACCGGCCGTGGCGATCTCCGACACGTGTCCGATTGCGTTGCCATACAGGTCCAACACCGCCGCGCCGCTCGATCCGCGTGCCCAATCGGTCGAGACCTCCATGCGGGCGGATTCGTCGTGGTTGCGCCTTTGCATGTAGAAACGGTTGACAATGCCCTTGCTGAAATAACCAGAGCGACCGAGAGGATCGCTGTAGCAATACACGGTGTCGCCGGGGTACGCGTCAGGGTTCAGGGGCAGGGGCGTCACCGGTGCGCTGACCTTGGCGCGAATGATGGCGACGTCGGTTCGGGCGTTGGCAGCCAGCACCTCAATCACGGGTAACAGGTCTCCATTCTCATTCGCGGCCACCAGGTAGCCCTCACGGTATTGCGCCTCCGGCTCGAGCTGATGGCAGCAAGTCGCGATGGCCCCGTCGGCGGTGATGAAGTACCCCCCCGAGAGGTTCTGATGCCAGTGCTCGCACTTCGTGCAGAGATAGTGCCAGCCAACCCGAACGTGGGCGGCTTGGCTGCGCCGCCAGATTTGGCGGTCCGTGAGTTTCCGTGTGGCCTTTCTCGGCAGCTTGAGCGAGCAGGAAACCCGGGACAACTGCTGCTTCACTTGCTCGACGGGAAGCAGGGCGCCATCCGCGCGATACTCGTTCGCTTTTTTCACGAGGGCATCGAACTGCTCGCCGCGGTCGCGGACGATATTGACGCCAGGCGCCTGCGCCAACAGCACGCCGGCGAAGAGACACGCCGCAACCGCGGTGGCCAGACGCCGGATTCGAGCGGGTGGTGCGTCGACGTGTTGCGCGGCTTGCATGCCATACCGATTAGTTCCTTGGCCGGCCCATGTCAATTCCGCCGCAAGCCGGCATATTGATGTCGCGGGCTGTCAGCCAACCGGGCATGATAGCGGCTCACCGCGGATCAGAACAAAACCTGATGTAACAGCTGCACCGCTTGCCGCGTCTTAAGACCTGTATGGCCTCGAGAGGCTGCTGGCTGAATGGACGAATCAAACCAGGCTATCGCTGCATTGCTCGCCCGCGCTCGGACACGCGATGCTCCAGCGGCCGAGGCATTGGTGAATTGCCTTTACCCCGCTGTCATGACGGTGGTCGAGCGAAGACGGCCCCGCGCCGTGGACGCCGAAGACATCGCGCAAGAGGTTTTTCTGAAGATGTTCCAGCACCTCGACGGTTTCCGAGGCGGTCCGCTGGAACTGGAAGCATGGCTGAGGCGAACCGCGTTCAGAGCCTGTCTGGACCACCATCGCCGCTTGAAATGTCGCCCCGAGCTCAGGTGGGCCGACCTGTCGGAGGACCAACTCGCGGCTCTGAACGCCATCAACGCCGCGGACGCAGACCCTTCCCCAGCCGACCAAGCCGGAAGTCGCGATTTGGTCGCGGCGTTGCTGTCGGGCCTTTCGCCGAAAGATCGTTTGCTGGTCGAAATGCTGGACATGGACCGGCGCGGTTGGGAGGAAGTGAGAGAACTCACTGGCTGGAGCGC